>CAYZYO010000011.1:0-27928 GCA_964482585.1 uncultured Syntrophomonadaceae bacterium
AATCGTTTTAAAAATAGTGAATAGATCTATTGGTATATACTGCCCCATCATAAGCAGCAGATACCACGGGGCTAGTAATGCTCCCATAATAAGCCCTAAAACATTTATTTGAATTGCAGCCGGCACATTCCCTTCAGTCATTGCGGTAAAAGCAATGGTTAAATTGGATGTAGGTAAAAGTGATATAATAAGCAATCCTGCAAGAAAAAAGGGAGCCTGCCGGAAAAATACCCCTCCTAAGATATAGGCTAGAAAAGGAATGAAAATAAAATTAAGCAGTATTGAAATAACAATTAGCCTGCTGTTTGACAGTTTGAGTATTTCCTGAATCTTATAACCAACCATGGCAGGATAGATTACTATAATTGATACCAGTAAAATATATTTTTTTAAAACACTGGTATCTATGATTAAACCAGCTATGAATCCGGATACTAAGACTATTAGAACACTTAAAAGAAAATTGCGTGATGGAAATAAGAAAATGTTTTTCATACTAGATCCTTTCAGATTTTTAATTAACCACAGATGAATACAGATTTTGCACAGCTTTACGCAGATTTTTTAGTTTTTGTTAAGTATCTGAAACAAGTAATAATATTTTACTTTTGATCTGCAGTTAATCCCTAATCTTATATTGTACCGTATCTTATACCGTAGAGGCGACTTCAGTCGCCGATCAGCTGGAAGTCAGGATGAAGGGTGGCGACTGAAGTCGCCTCTACGGTTATATCTACGGTTTATGAGGGTTAAATGCTAAACATCTTTCCCCCGAATATATACCAGTTTGGAAACATCAGGCAAGGCGGATCCTGCGGAACAGAACCATCCATCATAGATGTCTTTGTTGTATGCATTATATACACTGTCACCACAAATATAGTAATTAGGTATATCATCTGATAGTATTTTCTGCATCTCAAAAAGCATATCCTTTCTCTTTTCACTATCAATTTCGGTTCTCTGTTTTTCCGCCAGTTCAGTCAACCGGGGATTGTTATAACCATAAGGTGAAAAGAGGCTCCGGTCTTCAGGGGTTACAAAATAGCGTCTCAAATAGTCGGGATCCCCTCCTAATTGCTGGACTCCACCAAATTGGAGAACTATCTGGAAATCTCCATTTTTAATAAGCTCGTCAATTTTGGCGGTTTCATTGGTTCTTACTTCTATATCTATACCCACTTTATTAAGCTGGTTTTTGATAAGCTCTGCACTGCGCACAGTTTTGGCAGTTGTCAGCAGCTGAAATTTAAGTGGATTGCCGTTTTTATCTTCTCTTATCCCATCACTATTAGTATCTTTATAACCCAGCTCATCCAGCATCTTTCCAGACTTTTTCAGGTTATAAGCATATTTGGTTACTCCGGGATTATATAAGGGATGGTCCTCTGGTACTACTCCCTGGGAAGCAATTATTCCTTTGCCCATACATATTCTATCCAGGACTTCCTGCTGATCTAATGCATGGGCCACCGCATAGCGGAATTTTACATCTCCTAATATGGAGTTAGTCAGGTTAAAACTCAGCCACTGGGTCTTGTAAGGCACACTCTCCATTACCACAAATTGGGACTTGCCTTTTAATGCATCCAGATCCTGTTGAGTAATTTCAGCCATGGCTATATCTCCATTCAATAATGAAAGAACCGGTTCACTGGTAGGAACAGTATTTATTTCAGCTACCCGCGGTAATCCACCCCAGAACTCTTCATTACGGATAAAGCGATAGGTCCCGTGTTCTTTTTGATAATCAGCTAAGATATACGGTCCAGTTCCAATCGTTGCCTCTTTCAGGTTAGTGGTATGGAATTTTTTAGAATCATCAACATCTTTCCATATATGTTCAGGTATTATGTTGGTAGAGGAAAAAACCTTGTTTATGGTTAGCAGTACCGGCTCGGTCATTACACACTCTACCTTGTAATCATCCAGTTTTTTTACGCTTTTTATTGTAGATATATTATACAACTGGTTATTTTTTTCCTTGTAATAATTGAAAGTAAAAACTACATCGTCAGCAGTAAAAGGTTCGCCATCCTGCCATTTTACATCTTTACGGAGATTAAACACGTACTTATTCCCCTCATCCTCGACTTCCCAATCAGAAGCTAACCAGGGTATTATTCCATTTTCATCTTCATACAAAAGGGTATCAAATATAAAGTCAGTATAGTAACTGCCCCATTTACGTGGAAAGTGGGCAAAAGGATTGGGAAAACCCCAGTCCCCTCCTGCCAGGGATATTACTATTGGTTCTGCATTTTTATCGGTGTCGGTTGTAGTTTCCTGGGCTCCACAGCCTGCCAGGGTAATACTTAGTAAAAAGGCAAGTATAATTGTTAGAGCTATCCATCTTTTATTTTTTTTCATTAATAAACCTTCCTTCTATTGGGATTTATTGGGATTTTTTAAGATTTTCTGATTACCAACCACATAAAGTGATTGATTATCCGGTAATTATCAATACCGGCTTTCTGCATCACGTTTTCCCAGTAACCCCGGTCAAAATGGTATTTCTGCCATGCCGGTGAAAACCGGTTGCGCA
The DNA here is from genome assembly GCA_964482585.1 of uncultured Syntrophomonadaceae bacterium. Lineage (GTDB taxonomy): Bacteria > Bacillota > Syntrophomonadia > Syntrophomonadales > Syntrophomonadaceae > CAYZYO01. The sequence continues at coordinate 2,546 of CAYZYO010000011.1, forward strand.
AGGGCACCCGGATATTAAATTTTATCTTTTTATAGATACCCTTTATGTCTTTAGGCCATAAACGTCCATCTCCAATACCAATGAACGTCACTCCTTTTGGTTTTAAAACCCGGTAGATTTCTTTAAATGCTTCTACCGGTTGGTCCCAGAATATTAAAGAGCCCTTGCTTATTATCAGGTCAAAGTAATTGTCTGCAAACGGAATCTCATGAACATCTGCATGTTGGGCCTTAACTCTCTTCGCAACTCCATGTTCCCGGGCCATTTTATTTGCTATTTCGCACATCTTGGGTGAAAGGTCCATTGCTACTACTTCCAGCCGGGTTTTTTTAGCCAGCTCAATACCCCATAATCCTGGACCTGCACCTATGTCCAAACATTTTCCTGATTTTACTCCATAGTCATTGATTACCTGGTCAGCCAGCAGTGGGTACATGTACGAAAAATCTCCCCGGACCATTTTCAGCATTCCTTTGGTATTGCTACAGCTGGTATCCCGGCGTTCCTGTTGTTTATTTATTTTTCTCACCTCCTTTATATTAATTATCTTCAAGGCTGGCTGGCTATTTTTAAACTCAGGTCTTACGTATTTCTATCCATCTGCATATTTCACCAGGTACATCAGCAATTAATTGATAAGAAAGAATTCCCGTTTGCTCTACCAGTGAATGTAGCTCCCTGGTATCCGGTCTTTTTTCTCCCCTTTTAGTCAGCCGTTGGTTTATGCTGGCTAAAAGCCTTTTGCGCATGGTCTCCGGTACATAACGTCCTAATCCGCCGCCTACTAGCGCAACCGCACCAGGCTTTAATATCCGATGGATTTCCTGTAACCCTTTTACCTGGTCTTCCCAGAACCACAGGGAACCCCGGCTGATAATAAAATCAGCGGTATTATCAGCGAATGGCATATTTTCTACATTAACCGGTAAAAAATAGGCCGGATTCTGCAGTTCTGCTTCCCTGGCATTGGCTTCGGCAATTTTTAAGGATTCTGAATTTATATCCAGAAAATACATTTCTAATTCTGTAATCTTAGCCAATTCAATTCCCAGGTAACCATGCCCGGTTCCTATATCCAGGCAGCGTCCCTGCCTGATACCGTAATCATCCAATAATTGTTGGGCTAATAATGGGTAAATTGGCATTAACTCGGCATATGGGTTTGGCATAATATCTCTCCTTTTTTTATTTTTGCTGCAGGATATTAAAGTAATGATTCCATCCCGGCCACCAGAAATTGCATTTGTTTTTTAATATATCTGGTGAGATTTCTATATCCGGGCTTGCAGGAATGAAATCCTGGCTGTAGAAAAATTCCTGCATTTTCTTAGACATTAAAAAATCTCCTATAGCCAGCAAACGCTCATCTACATTTTTTTTATAGACTATAACCTGGGGGCTGCAGAGGGCTCCTTCTTCAGGCCAGACAAAACCAACATTTTTGTTACGGGAGAATTTAGCAAAAGAGATATTCATAATTCCTAAGGGAACCCTTCCTTCATCAACTGCAATTACAGTCTCCTGGGGACTATTCGAAAAATAGGTGTTGGCTGCAAAACCATCATATTTTTCTGGAAAATAGTATTTTATAAAGTCAAGGACCAACCTGGAAACAACATGATGGGCAAAAGGAGCAGCTACCTGACCCCACCATTTTTCATCAACTAATTCTTCCCAGGTTTTAGGGATTTCATTTTCCTTTATTAAGTGCCGATTATAAATGATTACAAAAGGTACTAAAGCAAAGCTGTTCAAGTAAGCTAGAGGATCATTAAAGCTTTTTTCCAGCATTTCCTGCCGCATCGGTAGACGGCCGGGCAGTGGTTGAAAATATTCCTGTATTTTTTCCCTGCCCAGCTCAACCAGTCGAACCGCATGAGCTATGACAATATCCGGCAGTTCCCCTGAATCAACTGCTTTTTGTAAAAGGGGATCATCAGGTCTTTGCTGGACTTTTATACTGATATCAATCCCGTTTTTCCCCCCTAATTCTCGAGTGAATACCTTTAACCTTTCAGTAAAAGTTCGCCTGGTATTAACCGGGCAGTTCAAAATAATACCTGGCATTATACAATCACTCCTTCCTGTAATATTTTTTCATTAAGGCTTTTACCTTCTCGAATACTATCTCTTAGAACAGACATTTTTTTATCAATATTAATAAGCTGCCCGAGTATCATTTTTTCCTGCCGAGTGGTTTTTTGCAGTTTGAACATCCCCCCATTTTTCATTACTATTCTCCTATCAGACATCAAGGAAAGCATAGGATCATGAGTAGCTACTATTACCACTTTCCCCTGGCCAGCCAGAAAGCTCATGGCCTGCATCCGGTTAATACCCGCATTTTCCACTTCATCAATCAGGACTACCGGGGCATTACTTATTAAGGCAACGTCGGCTACCATAAGTGCCCGTGATTGTCCACCGCTTAAAACTGTGATATTATCCTGACTTGATATCGGTTCACCTGCCAGCTCATTGGTTACTTTTATTACCTCTTTTATAACTCTCCCGGGATTTTGTATTTCTCTAATCTGGGCATGCATTAAAAGAAACTCCTCCACTGACATATCAATAACAAAATTCATGTTCTGGGATACTTCAGCTGTGAGATGCCTGAGAGATGAATTGTCGTCATAGTCAACTGCGGCTATGTTATTTATCAGGACCCGCCGCCGGGAAGGAGTCTCTCCTTGAGCATACTGTTCAATATCAGAAATAAGCTGAGTTTTACCTGACCCGGTCGGACCAACCACTGTCAGTATTTCGCCGGCTTCGACTTCGAGTGTTTTAATTTTTTCCGGTTTGGCTGTTTTATCCTGTCCAGCCAAAATGCTTATTTTTTTAACCACTGTTTTTCCTCCCAAAATCGACTTTTTTGATGTTCCCCATCTGGTAGGTGCTGCCTATTATGGTTTCTCCACTGCAATAGGAACAGACTGCAGCCGGCATGGAATACCGGAGCTCTTTTCCTTCAACCCCATCCACCGGGTGGCTGTCAAGTATTTCTTTTTTCAAACGCAAGGAACCCTGGCCGGTAAGCCCGTTAATCTCTACAATCCTGGCACGAGGATTTACTTGTTCCACTTTACGGCGGAATACCTCTCTTTCTGCTTGAGAAACAATATCACCTTTAGTCACCGCAACAATATCTGCAGTGGTTAGAATTGGTCCCACTTTCCTCGGGGTATCAATACCACTCAGGTTGTCAACCACACATATGGAAAGACAACCGTCTATGGCTGGAGCACAGCGGTGGCATAGGCCTGCGGTTTCCAATATCAATATTTCGGCTCCCTGTTCTTTCGCCCAGCTGAAAATCTCCTCCAAATTAGCCACATAAAAATGGTCAGGGCAGAAATAATCACTAAGGCCAATAGCTACCGGTATCCCGAGGCTGCGGTAGCGCTTGTCATCGAAGGTTTCCAGGCAGTCAATCTTACAGGCGGCTACAGTGAATCCTTCTGCCAGCAGATGACGAATAGTATGCATCATAGATGCTGTTTTTCCGGCAGCCGGAGTCCCGGTTACAATAATAAAACGCAATTTAAACACCTTCTTTCTTTTAAACGGAATTAAAAAAATTCAGAGACAACCGTATCTCCTCAAATTTTTTATGCCTCACTGTTTACCTGTCCCATTAGTTCCTGGGTATAAAGACTGCAGGAGCAGGCCAACAGTTTTTCACTTAGTCCTTCCTCAACTATTTCTCCTTTCTGGATTACGTAAATCCGGCGGCTTACTTTTCTGGCAATCAGCATATCGTGAGTTATTAGTAACAAACCCATTCCAGTTTCATTTTGTAAGGCCAGTAAGAGTTTTATTATCCTGGCTTTTTCACTGGGATCCAGGTTGGAGGTCGGTTCATCAGCTACTACTATACGCGGTTTAACAATAAGTGCCCGGGCAATAGCAATTCTCTGCAGTTCGCCGGAACTTAACTGGAAACAGTATTTGCTGCAAAAAATATCATCTGCTGGTAAACCAACCTGCAGCAGCATTTCCTTAACTCTTTCTTTTATCTCTACAGCAGTAAACTCTTTTCTAATGTCCAGGGGTTCAGCTACTGCTTGAAGCACTGTAAAACGATGTGATACCGCCTCCCTGGGGTCCTGGAAAATATACTGTACATCAAGAGGTTTTACCGTCCGGTCAAAGAGCAGCTTTCCGGCATCTTCATGTAGAATCCGGGCAATAATTTTTCCCAGACTAGTCTTGCCAGCCCCGGACTCCCCGATTAAAGCTACAACTTCCCCGGCTTCAATATGAATATTTACGTCCTTTAATACTGCAATGTTTCTTTTTTTAAAAGGGGTATCGGAAACAATATAGCTTTTTGAAATACTGGTTCCCCTTAATAAGTCTACTACTCCACCCCGGTGGCAAGCTAAAAGCCGATCCATGCAGGGCTGCAGCAGAGGTTTTTCCTTATGGCATAGTTCTATCGACTGGGTACAGCGGCCAGCAAAAACACAGCAATCCTGGCACGGGTCGTTTTTATACATTTTCTTCCGGATAGGCATAATTTCCCGGGCTGTTTTCATACTGTTAAAAGAGTTTAAGACTGCACGGCTGTAGGGATGCCGGGGATTACTAAAAAAGGCTTTAGTCTCTGCCATTTCAATTAATTGTCCGGCATATAGTATTCCCATATGGAGAGAGAGTTCTTGTAAAAGCATAAAATCATGGGAAACGATTATCCCTGTTTTTTTCTCCAGGATTTCACCTAAAAGAGCAATTATTTCCTTTTTGGTCCTGGGGTCTAACCCACTGGTAGGTTCATCAAATATTAAAATTTCAGGATCATTTACCAGGGTTAAGGCTATTAAGGCCCGCTGTATTTCGCCACCGCTAAGATGCACCGGGTAAGAATCATGTTTTTGCGCTGATAATTTACAATAAGAAAGCAGCTCTCTAGCCCGCAGAGCAGCTTGTCTCTTATTCCACAGCCTATGTTCCATCATAGTCTCAACCATCTGTTCAACTACAGTATAAGAAGGGTTTAGTATTTCCCGGGAGGAAGAAAAACAATAGGCTATTTGGTTCCACCTGATTTTTTTCCAGTCTTTTTCATTGTTTTTTAATAAGTCTTTTCCCTGGTAGATTATTTTCCCGGCCACCTGACCTGGAACTACTCCCATAATGGCCTTGCATAAACTGGTCTTGCCAGAACCGGACTCTCCAGCAATACCCAGAATCTCTCCTTGATTGATTTCTACGGAAAAATCTTTTAATGCAGGCAGTTTTTCCTGTCCATAATGATAAATAATGTTAAGATCATGGATCTTTAAAATTGGTTCTTGATGTTTAGATTTCATATATATCTACCCTCTTGTCCAGATAATGAATAAGTTGATCGGCAATAAAATTGGCACCAACAACTGATACCGCTAAAATCAAAAAAATTCCGTCCAGAACGGGATAGTCATTCACCGTAAGCGAATCATACATCAGCTTCCCCAGCCCCGGATAAGCAAAAACCATTTCAATAAATATACTGCCGCCAATCAGATGTCCCAGGCGCATAAATCTGGCGGTTACTACCGGAATCAAAGCATTCCTCAGTGCATAACGGTATTTGATCAGGTTGTCTTTTAATCCCCTGGTTTTAGCCGCCCAAACATAGTCTTTTTTTATCACGCCTACCATGGTATTGCGGGTTAAAAGGTATGGGTGACATAGTTCCGCAATAATCAGGGTTATAGCCGGTAGAATTAAATGCCAGACAATATCCAAAATGTATGAAAAAGTCGACGAAAATGAAGCATACGGTGTCCGGGCTCCTGCCAGGGGAAAGATTTGTACTTTAGCAGCCAGAAGAATTAACATAAAAATGGCAATGATAAAAGATGGTACCCGGTTTAATATGACCATGAAGTTTAGTGCAAATTTATCAAAAAGGCTATCTCTTTTCCAGGCTGAACCTGCTCCAATTAGAATTCCTAAAATAGTAGCTGTAATAAAAGCGGTCCCCATTAAAAGCAGGGTCCAGGGAAGTGCGCCCGTAATCAGGTTCTTTACCGGCATATTGTGGTAGATGCTGAAACCTAAATCGCCCTGCATGAGTTTGAAGAAAAAATGTATGAATTGCTGATATACAGGTAGATCCAGTCCATAATACTCCATTAACCTGTCATGGGTTTCTTCGGTAATTACTACATCACTATATTCCAGCTCACTGTTATAGCTAAGATAATAAAACGGATCACCGGGTAATAACCGGCAGGCAAAGAAATTTATTACAATAATGACCAGTAATGTTATTCCATATTCAACACATTTTTTGCTCCAATACATTAAAATTCAATTCCCTTCAGGTAACATGCTATTACACGGCGTCATAATATGTTGTTTTTGAGTGTCAGCTAAGAATCTTTAAGATCCGCCGACTTGGGATGACAATATAAAATACCTGGCTGATAAATCTGACTATGATTCCATTGCAAAAAACCTAATTCCTGTACCGCAGAGGAGACTTTAGTCTTCCGGCCTGGATTATATAACGGTTTTTAAAGGAGATTGCAGTCTCCTTTACGGAAGCGCTGCCAATCTTTGCTTGACTCCAACCTTCCAACTTTCCAACTTTCCAACTTTCCAACTAAAAAAAGCCAGAATCGAAAAGATGATCCTGGCGGAGTGGAAGTCGGGAGTAAGAGGTCGGAAGCCGGAGTGTTTTTGGTCTATTTAATCCGCTTCTGCCTCTTTCTTTACTTCGTTTTGGCAGCATGGTAAATAAAGTATTCGTATAATGCTGCCGGCCAAAAATCTTCTTTCCAAATACGGGAGGCACAGCCGTTTCCAGCTATACCCTACCGGCCTGTTTTCCATGGCTTTTTGCGGTAGGAAAAAAGGCTCGAAGATTATTAAAAGGCTTATTTATTTGTAAAATAAAAGGCGCAGTTGCCTCCCGAAAAGACAATTTGCGCCATTAAAGACAAGCAGTAACTTCTTTCCAAATACGGGAGGCACAGCCGTTTCCAGCTATACCCATCGAACCGGATACCATAGTATAACCTTAGGAAACCGGTTTCGAAATTACCTGGTTAATTTATATTAAATGTTACAGTTTTCTTCTACCTTTTTTCTTAAAATCCTTTTTTATTAAATACTTTTGTAGTATTTGTTACAAAAAACCCTATAATCTTATACTCTATTATTAGTTATCTAATTGAGGATTTTGTTTAATAGCTATTTTATATCACTAGAACTCTTGCATTACTAAAAGAGACTTCTAGTCTCCGGCCTGGCAGATATACCAGTTTTAAGGGAGACTAAAGGCTCCCCCTACGGAAGCACTGCCAATCTTTGCTTCTCCAATTTTCCAACCTTTCCTTTCCAACTTTCCAACTTTCCAACTAAACTTTTTGCGCAAAAAACATTAAAATGTTAAATATAAGATAATTGGTTTTAGCCATTTATATACTAAAAAGAAGGGTGTTAATAATGAAAGAAGAGCAAATAAAACGCATAAATGAACTGGCATATAAGAAGAAAATACATGGTCTTACTGATGCAGAACAAAAAGAGCAAAAGGAATTATATAAATTTTTTGTATCTGATATAAAAAGTCAACTCAAAACTCAGCTTGATCGAGCCGGGTTTAACAACCGGGATCGGTCTTAAAATGCCGTCTAAGCCAAAGTACATCCCCTAACTTTCAACGAATTTCCTGTTATATTCAAGGATAAGAAATCATATATTACCCATGTAGAAAGGTTTTATTATTGTTTTTCTGGGGGTGTATTAAATTGGCCAAAATAAGGCATATGTATTCCGGGGGCAACACCTGTTATGGTTTTTATTCATTTTATGACTATATAGTTTCACCAGATGTTGAACGCAAGATCATTTTTAAAGGCGGTCCCGGGGTTGGCAAATCAAGTATTATGAAAAAGCTGGGACAGACGTTTGCCGAAAAAGGCTGGGACATAGAATATCACTGGTGTTCATCAGATAATAATTCTCTTGATGGATTAGTAATTGGGAATCAACAATATTGTTTTCTTGATGGTACTACACCACATACAGTTGACCCCAGCTACCCAGGGGCGGTAGATGAAATAATTAACCTGGGTAAATTTTGGAACCGGACTAAAATTGCAGCTCACCGCCAAAAAGTTATTGAACTTACCCAATGTATTGCCTCTTGTTTTAATCGGGCTTATAACCGTTTGCAGGAAACTAATCTAGCATATAAGGAATGGAAATTATATAATGAAGAAGCTCAGGATAAAAAGACTATTAGCCGTAATATCCTTGCCCTTGCTGATGATTTTCTGGGGGATGCAAAGGTCTCATCCCGTAAACCCCGTCATCTTTTTGCAGGTGCTATAACCCCTCAAGGACTGGTTAGTAAAATCGACACCGTAATTGATCCAGAATATGCTTTATTTATTGTTAAAGGTGATCCAGGCACAGGGCAAAATGATCTTTTTAATCATGTCCTTAATTTAATCGAACTGAAAAACGCATATGCCGAAGTGTATCATAATCCATTTGATCCTAATGAAATAGATATTATTATGTTACCTGATTCCAGAGCAGTCTTGATCAATACCTCCTCACAATTTTTTTATTATGCTAAAGGTTTGCATGCCAGTAATTTTAAACGGTTACTCGACTTTAACCAACTTGTTAAACCCACAGTTATCGAATCTTATGCCAAGCTCATATTTAATGCCCGGGATAGATTTGATTCCGGAATCAAAGAAGCAATTTCATTTATTCAAACCGCCAAGGAATACCACGATGAACTGGAATCTTATTATATTCCCGCAATGGATTTTGAAGCTATCGAAAAACTCAAAGATAGGTTGGTAGATGAGATTTTAAGAAACAGCGAATAGTTACCGTAGGAAAACTGGCGTTTTTTAGATTAACTACCTTTTAACTATTGTTTATAACCACAGATGAACACGGATTTTCACGGATTTTTTCTTTTGTTTTTGAGCTTCGCTCAAGGGGGCCTGCGGCCCTTTTTGGGGATTGATAACCTTTCAACCATTGTTTAGCTATTGTTGAACTATTATGCTCACTGCTTCAGCCTAGCTGGCATAAAACAGAGGCTTGAAACTTCCGTCCAGACAACCCTGAATAATATTATGCTTATAAGCTGCAGCTACATAACTCTTTGCCCATCTGAAATATCGGCTTCATCTGTGTGTATTTGTGGTTAATTTACAAGATTAATCCTCTAACGATCTCTCCCTCTCTTCCCTGTCCGGGCTTAAGGTCGATTATCATTGATTTTATTCCGGTGAAATCATGGTTTTTTCTTAATGGCCTGGCCATTAGTTCTGTTTTATGTTCAATAAGCTCCGCCTGTATTAAAGTACGTTGGGATTTTATTCTGGAAACAGGATCACTTAATTTAATACTGATCCATTTATTTTCGTATTCTTCTATTCCTTTTGTTTTCTTAATAACAGGAGCTATAAGAGCATCAAACAGTATATTTACTGCTCCCGGGTTGCCGGGGAGATTAAGAATTAGCTTGCCTTTTTTTACTGCAGCAGTGACATTTTTTCCTGGTCTAGTTTTTATACTGGTAAACAGCAATTCTGTATCATTTTGCTCCAGGGAGGGAAGAACCAGGTCATAATCACCACCTGAGGTCCCTCCGGTTATAATAATTACATCCGCCAATCTAAGGCCGGTCTCGATTTCCATTGATATTTGGGATATATCATCTCTGGTTGCCCCACTTCCCATTGGAGCTTCACAGCCGGCACAGGACACTTTGCTAAATAAAAGAGCATGGTTGCTCTGGTATATTTTGCCCTTTGTCAAGTGGTTCCCAGGCATTATTGTTTCACTCCCGGTGTTGATAATATATATCCGGGGAAGGCGGTAAGCGGGGATTTTTACTATTCCTGCCGCAGCCAGCACTTCTATTTTTTGGGGACTGAGTTCCTGTCCTGCAGATACAAGTATTTGTCCCTTTTTAAATCTACTTCCTGGGAATTGAATGTTTTCATTGTCGTTTATAGCCCTGGTAAAAGTAATGGTGTCACTCTCGTTTTTTACATCTTCCTGCTTAATAACCGCTGCTGCTTGTCGGGGTATAGGTGCACCGGTCATTATCCGGGCACATTGTCCTGCTTTCAGGGTTATTTCTTCACCATAACCTGCCGGTATCACAGCTGTTACCTTTAATCTATTAATACCTTTTCTTACATCATCTATACTGATAACATATCCATCTACCATTGACCTTTTAAAATCAGGTATATCAGCCAGGGCTATGATACTTTGGGCACAAACCCTGGAGACAGCATTGGTAAGTTTTATTTCTTCAATATCACCTGGACCAACTTTTTCACAACACAGCTTTACAGCGGACTCCGGGGTAACACCCTTTCGCCGATTCATTACATGTGCCCCCTTTTTTCATTAACCACCTTTAACGTAGTTAAACAATTGTTTAACAGTTGATTAACTATTGCTTAACCATCGCTTAACTATTGCTCAACTAAAAAACATATGCCTTAACTATTTCATCTTTTTTAAGTCCTTGTTTTTCGTAGGAAATGTGAATATAGGCATTAGCCCTGGAGAGTATGCTCATAAGGCCTGATTTTCCCAGCAGCGGCCTGGCAGTCCATTGATTATCATTATCTTCATTAATTAATTCAACCGGAATAAAGTCATCTCTTCCGGCCTGGGAAGCGATATTTACAGGCAGCCGGGCATCAACCTCTAATCGGGTATTTACACCCATGGCCGGCCTGCACACTATATTAAACATCATAAGAGCCGAAACCGGATGACCCGGCAGGCCAATTACTAGTTTAGAGCCAATTCTAACGGCCATAGTAGGTTTTCCCGGTTTAACTGCAATCCCATGAAACAGCATTTCCGAGTCATTAAACGAAAGCAAAGTATCCAGGGTAACATCCATAACACCTACTGAGCTGCCTCCAGATACAATTACTACATCATTCTCTTGAATGGCAGTTTCCACAGCTGATTTCAATGTATCCAGCTCATCCTTTATTATTGGATAGGTTATGGGAGCATTACCACATGATTGAACCGCAGCCGCCAGGGAATACGAATTAATGTCTCTAACCTGTCCAATGGTTGGTCGTTTGTTTACAGGAATGATCTCATCCCCCGTTGAAAGAATACCTAATTTATAGGGTTTATAAACCCTTACTTTCGCTATGCCAAGAGAGGCTAACAGTCCTATATCCTGTGGTCGTAATAGTTTGCCCTTGGAGAATAGCATTTTTCCTTCGGTAACATCTTCCCCTCTTTGCATGACATTCTCCCAGGGGCCTACCGGTCTGTAGATTAATATGGTATCTTCTCCAAGTTTTTCGGTATATTCAACCATAACAGCTGAATTGCCACCTTCCGGCAGCATCCCCCCGGTAGGAATCCAGCAGCACTCACCTGGTTTAATCTCAATATCCGGCTCATACCCCATTTCAATCTCACCAGCAAAGTCGAGATAAGCAGGCATGGATTCACTGCTGCCAAATGTATCTTCAGCCCTTACTGCATAACCATCTACTGTAGATCTGTTAAAAGCCGGCAGGTTTTCCGGGCTTATTATTTTTTCAGCCAGAACCCGGTTTAGCGATTTTTCTAAATCTATTATTTCCGTTTGAGCCCGGGGAAAATACTCTTTGATTTTTTCTAAAGCTGTCTGGTAGTTTACTACTTGTATAAACTCTGCCATTAAATACACCTCGCCTGCATGACACAAGGGCACAAGGGGACGACACAAGGGGACGGTTCTCCTGACACAAGGGGACGGTTCTCCTGTGTCAAAAGTACGGGACAAACTGAAGCAAGCAATTGGATGTTTTTATTTTTGACACAGGAGAACCGTCCCCTTGTGTCTGTCAGGAGAACCGTCCCCTTGTGTCAGTCCCCTTGTGTCACTTGTGTTTATTGTTTTGTCTTTATTTATTCTGTAATGTAAAATAATATTTATAATCTTTTACTGTCAGTTTTACTGTTATTACTTTATCACAGGGTTTTTAAAAAAGCTAATAAGAGGAGATATATATATGGAACGAAATGTTTATATTGAAAATATGCCTTTAGAAGAAGCGCAAAAGTTGTTTATGCAGAGCCTGGAAAAGTGTGGTTATTTCACCATAGATAGTGAAGAAATTGAGGTTCTTGAATCCCACGGCCGGATTACCAGCTCCCCGGTAACCGCAAGAAGATCATCTCCCCACTATATTGCCTCGGCTATGGATGGCATAGCAGTAAAAGCAGAGTCAACCTACGGGGCCAATGAATTAAACCCGGTCACCCTTAAAAGAGATAAGGATTTTGTTGAAGTTGATACCGGCGATTATATTCCACCTGGTTTTAATGCTGTAATAATGATTGAAGATGTTAATTTTATTAATACTAATGCCCAGGTAATTAAGCCTGCAGTTCCCTGGCAGCATATACGCTCAGTAGGTGAAGACCTGGTTGCCCGGGATATGATTGTTACCTGTGCCAGCAGAATTGGGCCATATGAAATAGCTTCGTTTTTGACGGCAGCAGTGGATGGGGTTCCGGTGGTTAAAAAACCGGTTGTTGCCATAATCCCTACCGGTACTGAGCTCTGTGATAGAGGAAACGATAATATGAAACCGGGAGAGATAGTTGAATCTAACAGTCGGATGCTTTCGGGTCTGTGCCGGGAATGGGGAGCTGAATCTTTTCGTCATGATATTGTTATAGATGATAAGGAGATACTGCTTAAAGCTGTCCGGGCAGTAAAGGATAATGCTGATATGATAATAATCTGTTCGGGATCTTCAGCCGGAAGGGAAGATTATACTGCCAGTATCGTTAATGAATTGGGCCAATTATTGGTACATGGAATAGCTACCCGTCCAGGTAAACCGGCAATTTTAGGAATTATTAACCATAAGCCGGTTATAGGGGTACCTGGCTATCCGGTTTCTGCCCAGTTGATATTTACTCTCTTTGCTAAACCAATTCTTTATAGAAAGCAGGGCTTAGCTCAACCTGAACCTGAGAAAATTGAATGCCGGATTTCAAAAAAGATAGCTTCTTCCATGGGGGTTGATGAGTTTGTCTATGTTAATGCAGCTAAAGTTAAAGATAAATACATTTCCTATCCCTTGAGCCGGGGTGCAGGTATAAGTACCAGTCTGGTAAAAGCAGATGGTATTTTACACATTAAAAGGGGCCATGAAGGCCTTCTGGCAGGAGATAGGTGTACCGTGTTTTTTAATCGTCCCCGTTATATTTTGGATAAAACCCTGGTATCTATTGGTAGCCATGATATGTCAATTGATATTTTAGCCGATGTTTTACAGAAGAAATATGACAAAAGACTTATTTCTACAAATGTTGGCAGCATGGGCGGAATTATGGCTTTACGCCGCGGAGAAACTCATTTTTCAGGGATTCATCTCCTTGATTATGATACTGGTGAATATAATTTAAGTTACCTGAAAAAGTATCTGCCTGATGAAAAATGGATTCTGGTTAACCTGGTGAAACGCCAGCAGGGATTAATAGTAAAGAAAGGCAATCCTATGCATATTACAACCTTAAAGGATCTTTTGCGCCCTGAAGTCCGGTATATAAATCGCCAGAAAGGTGCTGGAACCAGGGTATTACTAGATTACCTCTTGAACCAGGAAGATATAAAAACTTCCCAGATAAATGGCTACAATCGCGAAGAATACACCCATCTAGCTGTTGCCGCCGGGGTTAAAAACGATGCGTGTGATACCGGGTTGGGTATATATGCAAGTGCCAAGGCTATGGATCTTGATTTTATTCCCATAATTGAAGAAAGATATGATCTGGCTATTCTTCCTGAGTTAATAAACTCCTCTGATTTGGAAATTTTACTGGCTGCTATTAAAAGTGATGATTTTAGAAATAATACCACAATTTTTGGAGGATATAATCTTGATATTAACGGTCAGATTATTGGTTCTCATGTTCAATAACTTTATTTTATTTGTAATATAAATTATTATAATATAAAACAGGTAATATTGAATTTTTGCAGGGATTATTTTTTTTTATGTCGAAATCTCCATCGATAGAAAACTTTTATGGTTTTACCTGCCTTATATTCTGCCAAATAAGAATTTGAAGGGAGGGGGACGATTTTAAATTATAAATAGCCCACTGGGTATATATCACGAAAGTTTAAAGGTATATACTATAATAAGAATGCTTAGTGCATAAATTAGTTAAATTATGCATTAATAAGGGCTGTCTATATTTTATTCAAGATGCTATAATTTTTTATAAAACAAGGGTTCTATTAAAAACCCAGGGGGAAAGGAGAGTGTGATGTAGAATGAAGGTTACCCGTAGAGACTTTTTCAAGGTAACCGGGGCAACCGTGGCCGGTTTAGCAGTTGTCGATCTAGGATTCGATATGACTGCAACTGCCAGCGAAATAAAAGGCGTACGTACGAAGAATGTAAAACCTGTTCCAACGATATGTCCTTTTTGCGGGTGTGGTTGTGGACTGGTTGTGTATGCTAAAGATGGAGCACCGGCTGATGGACCTCAATTACTAAGCATTCAGGGAGATCCGGATAACCCAATTAACCGCGGGGCAGCATGTAGTAAAGGATCAGCTATGTTGAACCTGAGAGAAGTTTATGATCCTCACAACGGGGAGCAAATTATTAACCCTGAAAGGATAGCCAAACCCCGTTATAGAGCTCCCGGTAGTGAAAAGTGGGAAGAAAAAGATTGGGATTGGATGCTTGACAGAATTGCTGAAAGAATTAAAGAAACGAGAGACGAGTATTTTGAGCACAAAGATGAAAATGGTATTATTGTAAACCGCTGCGAGAGAATAGCTAGTTTAGGGGGGGCAGCATTGGACAACGAAGAGCTGCATCTTATATCTAAGATGAGTAGAGCTCTTGGTATGACCTTTATTGAGCACCAGGCCCGTATCTGACACTCTGCAACGGTTGCCGGTTTGGCACCTTCATTTGGTCGTGGAGCTATGACCAATCACTTTGTTGATATGAGAAATACCGATTGTGCTCTAATAATGGGAAGTAACGCCGCAGAAAACCATCCTATGACTTTTAAATGGCTTACTGAGGCCCGGGAAAAAAGAGGAGCCAAAATCATTAATGTTGATCCGCGCTTTACTAGAACATCTGCCCGTGCTGATATTTATGCATCATTAAGATCTGGTACCGATATAGCATTTATGGGAGGAATGTTTAAGTATATATTGGACAATAAGTTATATCACGAAGAATATATAAAATGGTATACCAATGCTACCTTTATTGTTAAAGAAAGCTTCGGTTTCGAGGACGGTTTATTTACTGGGTATGATGAAGCCGCACGTAAGTATGACACAAGTAAATGGGCTTATGAAACAAATGAAGATGGTACTTTTGTAAAAGACATGACTATGGAGCATCCTCGCTGTGTACTGCAGTTAATGAAAAAACACTATGCACGTTACGATATTGATACCGTTTGTAAGATAACTGGAACTTCAAAAAATAAATATATGGAAGTAATAAAGGCTTATGCTGCAACCGGAGCTCCTGATAAAGTTGGAGCTATACTCTATGCAATGGGAACAACTCAACATACTGTGGGTACTGAAAACGTAAGGGCTTTTGCCATGCTGCAGCTTCTGCTCGGTAATATTGGAAGGCCAGGCGGCGGTGTAAATGCCCTGCGCGGGGAATCAAACGTTCAGGGCTCAACTGACTGGGCTCTCTTGTATCATATATTACCAGGATATCTAGCAACCCCGGAAGCTAAAAAACATCCTAACTACGCAGCTTATATTGAGAAAGAAACACCGAAGACAGGCTATTGGCAGAATAAGCCTAAATTTTTATCCAGTTTACTCAAGTCCTATTGGATGGAAGATGAGCCGACAAAATCTTATGATTATCTACCTAAACGTCTCGACGGTAAGCATTATGAGCATATAGCTTTGTTCGAAACAATGTATAATAAGGAGATAGAGGGTTTAATTATTTGGGGTTCTAATCCTGTTGTTGGCGGGCCCGATTCAAATAAGGAACAGGCAGCACTGGCTAACCTGAAATGGATGGTTGCTATTGACCTGTGGCAGACAGAAACTTCGGAATTCTGGACTTATAAGGCAGTTGACAGACCGACCGACAAAGATGTTTACGGTATCAAGAAGCCGACTGAGATTGATACTGAGGTCTTTTTCTTACCAGCCTGCAACTCTTATGAAAAAGCAGGTTCAGTTTCTAACAGTGGAAGATGGATGCAGTACCGCTGGCAGGCATGTGACCCCGTAGGAGAATCACGTGCTGATCTGGAAATAGTAAATGACCTCATGCTAAGAGTTAAAAAATTATATGAGAGTAGTTCTAAACCACAGGATGAACCTATTACCAGACTTACCTGGGATTATGGTCACGGAAATCATCCCGACCTTAATGTTATAGCCCGTGAAATCAATGGCTTTGAGGTTGTTAATGGTAAACCTGGAAAACAGGTGGCTAATTTCACCCAGTTAACTGACGATGGTTCTACTGCTTGTGGTAACTGGATTTATTCTGGATGTTATCCGGTAGATAATGGTAAAGATGAAGATTACCTGGCCAGAAGAAGAGATAATAAGGATGAAGCTTATCCTGGCACAAAACCAATAGGAAGTTACCTGAATTGGTCCTGGTGCTGGCCGGTTAACCGCAGGATAATCTATAACCGTTGCTCTGCCACCCCGGAAGGGCAACCCTGGGTTCCTGACTTAACCTCAATTTTCTGGAACGGCCAGGAGTGGGTAGGCAATGACATACCTGACTTTGGTAAAACTAATGATCCAAATGGACCGGGAGGCAGAAATGCTTTCATCATGCGGCCTGAAGAACTGGGTTGTATTTACAGCACCTGTAATGAGGGTCCACTACCTGAACACTATGAACCATGGGAAAGCCCGGCAGAAAACCTGCTTAATAGCCAGAAGTTTAATCCGGTTGTAATCGAATGGGAACCTGATAAACGTGGAAGTATTGATGAATTTCCGATTATCGGCACCACCTATCGAGTAACTGAACACTGGCAATCCGGTGTCATGACTAGAATGCAGCCCTGGTTAGCAGAATTAGTACCTGATGTTTTTGTTGAACTAAGTGAAGAGCTGGCCAAGGAAAAGAACATTAATAACGGCAATAAGGTAATTATAAGTACAACTAGAGGTGATATTTCAGCTGTTGCCTGTGTCACCAAACGGTTTAAACCCTTAAATATTAATGGAAAATCACGCCATGAGATCGGTGTTTTATGGCATTTTGGGTTTAATGGTTATGCAACCGGTGATCCAGCAAACCGCTTGACACCTCACATAGGTGATGGAAATACTATGATTCCAGAATACAAAGCATGGCTATGCGACATAAGGAGGGCTTAAATTATGACAAAAATGACTAATTTATATGATGTCAGTAAATGTACAGCCTGCCGCGGTTGCCAGGTAGCATGCAAAGACTGGAATCAACTGCCGGCAGTGATCGAACCGTTTACAGGCAATTACCAGACTCACGAAAGTACCAATGGTGATACCTATACTATTGTTAAATTTATTGAGCATGAAGATCCGGTAGATGGTCTACACTGGAATTTCTTGAAATTTCAATGTATGCACTGCTTCGAACCAGCTTGTATGGATGTGTGTCCAAGAAATTGTATAAGCCAGACAGAATGGGGCGCTGTTATTAAGGATTATGACAAGTGTATAGGCTGTCAATACTGCACATACGCCTGCCCGTTTGAAATACCCAAATACAGGAAGCGAGATGACACTGTCACTAAATGTACTCTCTGTTACGAACGGGTTGAAGAAGGTTTAACTCCAGCCTGTGCCAGAACTTGCCCGACCGGAGCACTGCAATTCGGAGAGCGGGATAAGCTGCTGGAATATGCTGAAGAAAGGGTTAAGTTTTTAAGAGCCAATGGGTTTCCCCGGGCTACTATCTACGGGCGCGTGGAACTAGGAGGCTTAAACAAGCTCTATATTTTAACTGATACTCCTGATAAATTTGATCTACCGGTTGATCCTAAAGTTCCTGGACAGATTAGCTTCTGGCAGAACTGGATTCAACCTTATGTTGGCTGGCTGATACCACTGGCACTTGCCGGTTCAGCAGCAAGTTTTGTTTCAACTAGAATTTTAGCCAATAAAAATAGTACCCCTGGGGAAGGAGGTCATGAGTAATGCAATTGATTCCCGAATATAAAGCAGATGTTCCACGAGTTGAAAGGTTTAACTTCCTGGCCCGTTTCTCCCACTGGGGACATACTGTGACCTTTTTGCTCTGTCTGTTTACCGGTCTGGTTTTATTCTTGAATGGTGTTGATTGGTTAGCAGCTATTTTTGGCGGATATGCCGGGGCCGGTTTGGTTCACCGGATTGCTGCAGTTGGAATGACTATAGTACTGGTTATAGGCGCAGTTTTTGGCTATAAAGGTGTGATCGCCTGGCTTAAAGACCTTTTACGTTTTGGGATGAATGATATAGTCTTTCTTATGAAGTTTCCACTGGAATTCATGGGATTTAAGGTTAAAATTCCACCACAGACCAGGTTCAATGGTGGGGAAAAAGGTAATTCCATCGTAACCCCAACCTGTGTTATTTTCCTGGTTTTAAGTGGCTATATCATGTGGTTTCCGGCAGTATTCCCGGCAGGATTAGTCAGGATTGCTTATCCGATTCATGATATATGTATGGTACTAGCCACATGTATGGTATGTATGCACGCTTACCTGGGTTCATTCCATCCTGGATCAGGTGAATCCTTCTGGGGAATGTGGAAAGGTACCGTTAGAGAAGATTGGGCAAAACATCATCATGCCATCTGGTATAAAGAAACTTATGGCGATAAAAAAGAGGGAGAATAAATATTCTTAGATGAACTAATGGGGAGGTATATATTTCTATATCTCCCCACAATTATTATAGTATTAATAAAATATTTCACATAGCTACCTGCTACAGCCAAGAGAGAAGCTACCACATGAAATGGAGGATAAAAATATGAACAGACAAACACCTGTAGACCTTCCTGAAGGATATTTGGAATTTTATATGAATCTGGAAAGTTGGGAAAATGAACAAGAAATTATCTTAAAAAAGAGCTGTTCTTTTACTAAACACGATATACATCAATTGTTACCTGTAATGAAAGCCAACAAACTGAGTCTATTACAGATTAAAGGTATTGACATCAAACCAGAGCAATATAGAGAACTTTTTTGCAAGTTTTTATCCTTGCTAAATCGTTTGCGTTCTCAAACCTCAGTGGTAGTTGATACGCTGTTTAAAAATATTGATCATCTTGATTTTGATGTTATTTTAGGAAAACTTATTGAAGATGATAAAGATTATTTTTCTAAACTTGCTTTAGCTATTAATGTTCCCGATGAACTGTTTGTTTTTATTCTGGATCATAGTCTAAGGCCTTTTTTACGAATCTATTCTGCACCTTACCAGAAAGAAATAATTAATAATGGTTTTGAATCATGGGATTTTCCTATGATATGTCCTGTTTGTGGAGCAAAATCTAATTTTAGCCGCCTTAGGGTGAATGACGGCAGGCGTTTTATGTTTTGTGACCGCTGTTTTACCGAATGGGAAACTAAATACTTACAATGTGTTCGCTGCGGAAATGATGAACCTGGAACTATAAAGTATATAACTATAGAACATGATGAAGCCTACCAGTTATATTACTGTGAAAAGTGTAAAGGATATCTAAAAACCTATGATGAACGGCAAACCGGTAGGTCTACTGACTTATATATAGCCAATATAGAGACTATTTACCTGGATATGCTCGCTAAAGCTAAAGGTTATTCCAACCATGATTTTGATTGATAAATAATTGGCAAACTAAACCATTGTATCGTATATAAAAATACCGGGCAGGTTTCCTGCCCGGTATTTTAGCTTTTGCATACAATCCAAATCTTTATCTTTAAATCTTTTCTAGTTTAGCTGCTGATACTTTATATTCGGGTATTCCAGCTACTGGATCAAGTGCTTCCGCATTTGTCAGCATATTGGCTGCTGCTTCACTGAAGTGGAAGAAGGTGAATATTACATTGCCCTGTACCATATCAGTTAAATTAGCATTTACTTCAATGCTGCCTCTCCTGGTAGTGAGTTTTACTACTTCACCATCAGCAATACCCATTTTCCCAGCCAGCTCAGGACTAATCATCAGAGTATTGGTCGGCATATACTCATCCAGCCCAACCGCCTTTCTGGTCATTGTACCGGTATGGAAATGGAATAAACTGCGTCCGGTAGTTAATAGTAATGGATATTCTTCATCAGGAAGTTCTGCTGCTTCTTTAAACTCTATAGCATGGAATAATCCTAGCCCCCGGCTGAATTTACCTACATGCAGGTAAGGTGTTCCCGGATGATCTTCTGCCGGGCAAGGCCAGTGTAATGCTTTGCCTTCTAACCGTTCATAAGTCATGCCTGCATATGAAGGGGTAACAGTTCTTATTTCTTCAAAGATCTCTTCCGGTGAATTATAATCCATGGGATAGCCTAACCTGGTTGACAATTCACAAAGAATTTCCCAATCCTGCCGGGCATCTCCTCTATTGCTTATAGCCTTGCGGACTCTTTGTACCCTTCTTTCGGTATTAGAAAAGGTACCGTCTTTTTCAGCAAAGCTCACTCCTGGCAATACCACATCGGCTTTCTTAGCCGTTTCAGTTAAGAAGATATCCTGTACCAGCAGGAATTCCAGGTTATCCAGGGCTTCTTCAACATGGGTCAGATCAGGATCACTAACCATGGGATTTTCACCCAATACTAATAATCCTTTGAGTTCCCTGTGGTGAGCCTTATTAATAGCTGCCGTCAGGGTTAACCCATTATTCGGGGAAAGTTTTACTCCCCAGGCCTTTTCAAATTTTCCCTGTACGTCTTTATTGGTAACAGCCTGATATGCAGGATACACAACCGGCAGTGCGCCCATATCACATGCTCCCTGGACATTGTTCTGCCCCCGCAGCGGGTTTACCCCGGTTCCAGGTTTGCCCAGATTACCGGTAAGCAGAGCCAGGTTACAACATGATTTTACATTGTCGGTTCCTGTACTGTGCTGGGTAATACCCATGGCATAACAGAGAGCAGATGCTTCAGATTCAGCATATATACGTGCTGCTTTTCTAATATCTTCTGCTGGTACTCCGGTAATAGGTTCCACATATTCCGGTGTATATTTTTCGATTACTTTGGCAAAGTCTTCAAAGGCTTCAGTACGGGTGTCAACAAATTCTTTGTCCAACAGCCCCTCATTGATGATGACATTCATCATTCCATTTAACAGGGCCACATCAGTACCCGGTCTAAACCTCATGTAGACATCGGCTATTTCTGCCAGTTCAATACTGCGTGGATCAGCAACTATCAATTTCGCTCCATTCTTGCGAACATTGCTCCTAATTTTATAGCCTATAACCGGATGATTCTCGGTAGTATTAGTTCCAATTAAGAAAATACATTTCGCATCGTTTTCCAGCTCGCCAATACTATTAGTCATAGCTCCACTTCCAAATGCTGCCCCCAGACCGGCGACAGTAACGGAGTGTCAGAGACGAGCACAGTGGTCAACATTGTTAGTTCCAATAGCTGCCCTCATAAGCTTCTGGGCCAGGTAGTTTTCTTCATTGGTACACCTGGCTGAAGAGAACATAGCTAAACTATCAGGACCACTCTTCTCCTTAATTTCATTTAATTTCTTAGCGGCCAAATCTAAAGCTTCATCCCAGGAAGCCGGACGGAATTCCCCGTTTTCTTTAATTAAAGGAGTAGTCAATCTTTCAGGGGAATTGACAAAATCCCAGCCAAAGCGTCCTTTTACACAAAGGGCTCCTTTATTAACCGGGCTCCATTCAGGATCCCTGTTGGAAGTTACGCCAACAATCTTATCATCTTTAACATTAAGTTCCAGGGTACAGCCGGTTCCACAGTAGGTACAGGTGGTTAATACCTTTTCAGTCTGAGCTTCTTTGCCCTTACCTGCTGATATTTTACTGGTTAAAGCACCTACCGGACAAACCATAACACACTGCCCACAAAAGACACAGGTTGAATCTTCCAGCATTCCATCAAACTGAACCGCTATTTTGGCATGGTGTCCTCTATCTTCTACATTGATAGCCCTGGCCCCGGTAATTTCTTCACAGGCACGTACACAACGGGTGCACATAATGCACTTGTCATAATCCCGTTCAATAAAGGGGTTGGGATCATCCATGGCAAAATGGGGACCTTCGTGGAATTCTCCGGTAAACCGGGAATCAGTAACCCCATAACGGTAACAATAATCCTGCAGTTTGCAATTTCCATCGCTTTCACAGGTATGACATTCAAGTTTATGCCTGGCTAATAATAATTCCAGGATTATTTTTCTTGCTTCTACTACATCCGGGCTCTCGGTTTCAACTACTATTCCATTGTCAGCAGGAGAAACACAACTGGCCACCAGATTTGGCCGGCCTTTGACTTCTACCACACACATACGACATGAACCTGCCAGTCTTAAGTCAGGATCATAGCATAAAGTGGGAATATCAGCTCCTGCCTGACGGCATGCTTCCACAAGCATAGTACCTTTCGGCACTTGAATTTCTTTTCCATTTATTGTTAGTGTATTCATCATTATCCCCCCTTTACGCGTATTGCAGCAGTTTTCTGCTGTATTCGTGTTTAAAATGCTCTATGGTTGATAAAATAGGAATAGGTGCTGCCTGTCCTAAACCACACAGAGCTGCTTTTTTCATTACTCTCCCCAGCAATAAGAGGTTATCGATATCCTTTTCGGTACCCCGGCCGGAATTAATTTTCTCCATGATTTCGCGGCAGCGGAAAGTTCCTTCTCTGCAGGGATTACATTTGCCGCAGGATTCATGTTCGAAGAATTTGGAGATCCTGGTGACTATATCAACAATATCCCTGGTTTCATCCATAACGAATACTGCACCAGAACCTAGTGCTGCTCCCATTGCACCCATGGAATCAAAATCAATCGGGGTATTGAGATTCTGTTCCGGAATAAATGCACCGGATGTTCCCCCAACCTGAACTGCCTTGAATTTCTTGCCACCTTTAATACCGCCGCCAAGCTCATATATTACATCTTTTAATAAATAATCAGTCGGCACTTCAAAATAAGTAGCCTTCTCAATATCACCGGTTAAGGTTAATACCTTGGTCCCAGGGTATTTCTGAGCTCCTATACCCGCAAACCAATCAGCACCATTTTCAATAATATATGGCAGACAGGCGAATGTCTCAACATTATTAACTACTGTAGGTACTCCCCAAAGTCCCTCCACTCCAGGAAAAGGAGGTTTAAACCTTGGTTCTCCCCGGTGTCCTTCAATAGACTCAATTAAGGCTGTCTCTTCACCACAGACATAGGCCCCGGCTCCCATTCTTACTTCTATATCAAAATCACCTAAGGCACCGGATTCTTTAGCACTGTTTATCGCATTTCTGAGCAGCTCAACTATAAAAGGATACTCGCCCCGGCAGTATATATATCCCTGGTTAGAATTAATAGCAGCACCACAAATAGCCATTCCTTCAAGCAGTGCCTGGGCATTTTTTTCACATATTATCCTGTCTTTGTAAGTACCCGGTTCCCCTTCGTCAAGATTACATACTACGTATTTAACTTCTGCCGGCGGTACAAAGCTCCATTTAAGACCAGCATTAAAACCTGCGCCGCCACGGCCTCTAAGTCCTGATCTTTTTACTTCTTGAATTAAGTCTTTGCTGTCCATTTTGCGAGCCTTCTCCAAACCTTTATATCCGCCAACATTTATATAATCCTGAGCATTTTCAGGATTGATCTTATCAGCATATTCCAGCAAAACTCGTCTTTCTTCAGCCATTATATTCCCTCCTTTCCTAATTTTATTTGTAAGCTGCCAGTATTTCAGGTATTTTGGCCGCTGTAACATTAAATATTGGTTCACTATTAATAGTTATAACTGGTGTTGCCTGGCACTGTCCAACACATTCAGTCAATTCAAGTGTATATTTACCATCACTGGTAGTCTCCCCAGCTTTAATACCTAAATAATTTTCCATTGCTTTCAAGACCTCATCTGCACCTGCTACGTGACAAGGAGCACTTTCACAAATACGGATAATGTATTTTCCTCTTTTCTCTACAGAAAGATAGGAATAAAATGTAGCTACTCCATAAGCCTGGGCTGCAGATATTCCAAATACCCTGGCAGCCTCTAAAAGCGCTTCCTCAGGAATATAATTGAATTCTTTTTGCAGGGCATGGAAAACCTCGATAACCCCCCCCTCTTTGTCCTTATTAGATTCAATGATATCTTTATAATTGGCCATAAGTTCACCTCCTTTTCAAAAATTTAATATTTTAATTTAAGTATTTGAAAACATCTTTATATTCCGCCATCTTTAGTATTCAATATACTGTACTCTCCCCCCTTCCTTTTTCCAACTATATAATAATCTTTCATTTGTTACATAACTATATTTAATTGTCTTAACAACATTTTCTCTTAAAAATTGCATTTGAGAGTTTTGTATAATTTAAAAACATCTTCTTAGCTTCAGCGAAGAATCTTTAGCTCCTTTGGTTTTACCTCAGATGACAATCAAGCCATAGACTAAACTTTCCTCTATGATACAAGCATTCAAATGATATAAAAAAACTATTATATAAAATCCTTTATCTAAACATTTTCCCTACTGGTTTACCATCATATTGAATTTTAAGTCTTTGCAGGTGACTTTCAAAACTATAAGTTTTTTTAATACTTTTACCATAATAAGAATTTATTACACCAAAAATCAGCCGCAAACACACCAAAAGAGGTAATCAAAACTTAATTACCTCTTCCATATTCATTTATGATAAGTACCGTGGATATTAATCATTTGCCCTATTTTTACCCCACCGGTGGCGAAATTGTGAACCTTTAGTATATTCAAAATTTCCGCCCTCAAGCACAACTGCCCGGGAATTAATTATAGCATCAGCAACCTTATAACGAGCCTCCACCAGGATACGTTGAAAAGTAGTCCGTGAAACTCCCATTTCTTCAGCACACTTAACTTGATCATAGCCTAAAAGATCTTTAAGCCTTAGTGCTTCCGCCTCTTCAATTTTTAAGATTATTTCTTCTAGCTCGCATCCAGGAATCCCCGCCGGTTTAAAATAGTTTGCTTTCGGTATATGTCCTACCCGTCTGCATTTCACCCGTCTGGGCATATTGCCTATTCTCCTTTTAGCATAAATCTTTGTTATTATTATAACATATTAACGAGAGGTGCCTGACACCAACTTATCAACTTATTTCTCGGGTACCCCGAGGAATAAGTTGATAAGTTGGTGTCAGGCACCT
>CAYZYO010000012.1:0-19755 GCA_964482585.1 uncultured Syntrophomonadaceae bacterium
TACTGCTGGTACTTCCTTTTACCGGGTCATTTTCCAGTTTCTCCGGCAGGTTATTTATTAGTTTTTTAATCTGACCCAGTTCATCCTGTAATTTACTCTCCCTTGAATCTTCATCTACTGCTGCAGTTACTTCTAATTTCCTGGGAACAAAAAATCCTTTTAAACCTCTTTCTCTTATCCTGCGGCTGCTTACTATTATGGCATCAGGTCCAATATCCTGTTTAATCAAATGACATGCTTCACTCATATTCCTGGCAACATAGCGTTTAATCTTCACTTGATATCACCGTTCCTTTTACTTCCACCTCTAAATCAGGAGTTAATTCATTGATACCCAGCACAACCAGGTGCGGTTTAAATCGTTCTATCAGGCGCCGGAACGGCAGCCTGATTCTTGATGAGCACAATATTATTAGCGGCTCTCCCAGCAATTGGAATTTCTCTTCCATTTTTCCCAGCTGCTCAAATAAACTCCGGGTTAATTCTGGAGAAATAGCCGGATAACCACCCTGGGGCGTATTCTGTATGGATTCCGCTAATTGCGTTTCCAGATAAGGATCTAAAGTAATTACATTTATTTTTCCTTCTTTTGCATACTGTTTACTGATACTGCGCACAAGAGCCAGGCGGCTGGATTGAATAAGAAAATCAATATCTTTCGATAGCCTGGCTGCATCAGCCAGTGCTTCAAGAATCGTTTCCACATCTCGAATAGGAACCTTTTCTTTAAGCAGGCTTTGCAGTACTTTTTGAATATCGCCGGTAAGTAAAAGGTCGGGCACTAATTCATTCACTAATGCTTCATTGTTTTCTCTAACAACATTTAATAGATCCTGTACATCCTGTCTGGATAAAATTTCATGGGCATGGGATTTAATAAATTCGGTCAAATGGGTTATAAGTACGGTACCTGAATCTACTACCGTGTAACACTCCATTTCCGCTTTTTCTTTATTATCCTCACTGATCCACCAGGCAGGAAGCCCGAAAGTAGGTTCCCGGGTTTGTAAACCTTCTATTTCAGCTTCATCATCATAAGGATTCATGGCCAGATAGTGATTGGGCATTAATTCCCCTCCTGTAATCTCTATCCCCCTGATTTTAAAACGGTAGGAATTAGGTTCCAACTGCAGGTTATCTCTTATTCTAATAGGCCGTACATAGATTCCCATTTCTGTAGCACATTGTTTTCTTACTGCAGCCAGCCGGGCAAGAATATCGCCTCCCTGTTCTTCATCAACCATAGGTATAAGATTATATCCTATTTCAATTTCAAGGGGATCAACCTGAAACAGATTCAATACATTTTCCGGCTCCCGCAGGGAGGAAGATGCAGCTTTTTTTTGGGTTATAGTCTCCTCCTTTCTCTTATTTTCTTTGTGCAGTACCCAGGCACTATAACCGGTACCGGCAGATAGAATCATAAATGGCAAAAAAGGCAGTGCCGGCACTATTGCTAAGATAAATAATATTGCTGCTGCCAGTCCAATTACCTGGGGGAAAGCCCCCAGCTGCCCAGTTAAGTCAAAACCAAACCCCCTGCCTGATTCTGCTCTGGTGACTAGTATTCCAGTACCAGTTGATATCAAAAGGGCGGGTATCTGGGATACTAACCCATCACCAACTGTAAGCGTGGTATATGTCTGCAGTGCAGCGGTTGCCGGCATCCCCTTCTGCCATATCCCTATAACCAAACCACCTAGTATGTTCACCAGTACAATTATTATCCCGGCAATGGCATCCCCTTTAACAAATTTACTGGCACCGTCCATCGCTCCAAAAAAACTAGCTTCCTTTTGCAGCTTCTGCCTTCTATCCCTGGCTTCGTTTTCTGATATAATTCCAGTACTCAGGTCAGCATCAATACTCATTTGTTTACCTGGCATAGCATCCAGGGTAAAACGGGCTGCCACTTCTGCTGTTCTTCCTGCACCATTGGTGATAACCACAAATTGAATTACTATGATTATTAAAAATATTACTGCTCCTACTACATAGTTACCTCCAATGACAAAGGATCCAAAAGCATCAATAATTCTACCTGCATCCGCATTATTTAGAATTAACCTGGTAGATGAAATGTTTAAAGCCAGTCTAAAAATTGTCACTATCAATAATAAAGTAGGAAAAACAGATAACTGTAAGGGCTCGTTAATAAATAGGGTTGTTAATAAAATAACCATGCCTATTGCCAGACTGCAGGCTAGAAGTAGATCAAGCAGCTGGGTAGGAATCGGTATTACCAGGACTACTACTGTAGCCACTACCAGAGCCGCTATTAAAATATCACTGTGCCCCTTTAAACTATTAATAAGTGTTATAATCCAATTTTTATAGGTCACCATTTTCCTACCCCTTATTCCTCTCAAGCAGATATATAGCCGCTATAATTCCAGCCACTGCCTGGTATAGTTCTTCCGGTATATAATCTCCTATCTCAACACCCTCATACAATGCATGTGCCAGTGGTCTATCTTCCATAACCGGGATATCACCTTCTACGGCTTTTTCCTTTATTCTGATAGCTAAATAGCCGCCCCCTTTAGCAACTAACTGTGGTGCTTCCATTTTATTTTCCTCATATTTAAGAGCCACTGCCAGGTGGGTCGGGTTAGTAATTACTACGGTTGCTTCAGGCACCTGCTGCATCATACGGTTTCTGGCCATAATACGTTGCTTTTCCCGCAGCCGGGATTTAATATAAGGATCCCCTTCTGTCTGTTTCATCTCCTGCTTAACTTCGTATTTTGACATTTTAAGGGTCTGTCTAAACTGCCACTTCTGGTACATAAAATCGAGTACCGCTATTAATAAAAAAACCAGGGCGGCACCAATACAGATTTCAAAAATTGT
The DNA here is from genome assembly GCA_964482585.1 of uncultured Syntrophomonadaceae bacterium. Lineage (GTDB taxonomy): Bacteria > Bacillota > Syntrophomonadia > Syntrophomonadales > Syntrophomonadaceae > CAYZYO01. The sequence continues at coordinate 2,854 of CAYZYO010000012.1, forward strand.
TTTTTCCAGGTGATTCATAATGGCAAAAATATTCATTTCCGGCATAAGCAGAATTTTTTCCAATTTGTTTTTTAAGAGAATGTATATAGCAAAACTTACAACCATCACTTTAAGTAAGGTTTTAATAAATTCAAAAAGTGCTCTTTTAGAATAAATCTTTTTAAATCCTTCAACCGGGTTAATATTACTTATTTTTGGTTTTATCGCCTCTGGAGCAAAGAGAAAACCCACCTGCAAAAAATTTAATATCAGGCCAAAGAATACTGCCAGTAAAAATATTGGCCCTAATAAGTTAAAAAAAATATTGAGACTTAACCGGTATAACCCAAAAAACTCGTCAGGAGTTAATTCCTGTAATAATTCTTTAGAAAAAATATGCTGCACATATCCGCTCAGGTTAAATACCAGGTATTCTCTCATAATGTATAAAAAAATAATAATGATAATGATGACTATGGCTGCATTCAAGTCAGAACTCCGGCTAACCTGCCCTTTTTTTCTTGCTTCCTGGCGCCGGTGAGGAGTTGCTTCTTCCGTTTTTTCCTCGGTAGAAGCAAAATACCTGCCACTGCCAGGAGATGCATCCGGGATAGATCCAGCCGGGACTAGACCGGGTAACGGACATGCCCGAAGTACAATCAAGCTGATTAATAGAAATATATAAAATGCTAACAGATCAGGAATAAAATACACTTCTATATTCCATCATCCTTCCATTTACCTTGGATTCAGTTTGAGCCCATTAACTTCATTACCAGCAGTATATCTTTTTCCATCTGCTGTAAAATTCCCCCAATTATAACCACTAGTACCGGAAGAGCCGCCACCAGGGTTAACAAACCTAATCCTGCTTTTATGGGGAATCCCAGGATAAAAACATTAAGCTGGGGCACGGTTCTGGCTATCATGCCTAAAGCTATATCACTTAAGACAAAAACGGTAATAAATGGTGCCGCAATCCTGACCCCCAGGGAAAACATCTCCCCAAACATCTTAATTATCGCTGCCGGGCAAGCTGAAGTAAAAACTGCTCCAGTAACCGGAATAATTTCATAGCTGTAGGCAATAGCCATTAACAAATTGTGATGACCGTTTATTGCCAGAAACAACAATATTCCCAGTATATACATGAACTGCCCTATTAAAGTTATCCGGGACTGGTTCTGAGTATCAAAAATTGTGGCCATGGCAAAACCTACCTGGATATCTATAATTTCTCCTGCTACCCTGATAGCTGCAAAGATCAATGTGCCAATATAACCGAGAACAAGTCCAACAATAACCTCCCTTATAACCAGCATAGAATAGCTTAACAAATCACCGGAGATGTTATCTACTGCAGGTAATACGGGAAATAGTATCATAGTTACCAGCAGGCCTAAACCAATCTTCAATAATGCTGGAACTCCACTTATTGAAAAAAAGGGTGCCTGGGTAAAAAATGCAGTTATACGGGCTAAAACCAGAAATCCCCATTTTAGGCTCTCAAAATCAGGCACCTGCAGTTCTCCTCCTAGTGGATAAGGTTATTCAGGTTAGCGAAAATATTTACCGCAAAACTGGTTAAAATATTTAACATCCAGGGCCCGAAAACCAGCAGAGCTACAAAAACAGCAATTATTTTAGGTACAAATGTCAGGGTCTGTTCCTGTACCTGGGTAATGGCCTGCAAGACGCTGATAATTAAGCCGATTAAAAGTCCAATCCCTAGTGGCGGTAATGCCAGAAAAAGGGCTACTGTCAAAGATTCCCGGGCTATAGCTATTACCGTTTCCGAACTCATTCTTTTCACATCCAAACTGTATTGTAACCTATCACAGGTAGCTTTCTAGAAGCGACTTGGTTATTAAAAACCACCCATCTGTCATCACAAATAATAGTATTTTAAACGGCAGTGATATTATAATAGGGGGAAGCATAAACATCCCCATTGACATCAAGGTGCTGGCTACAACAATATCTATTACCAGAAACGGCAGATAGATATAGAAACCTATCTGAAAAGCTGTCTTAAGTTCGCTTACAGTGAATGCCGGCACCAATACATTGAGTGCCAAATTCTGCTGATTTTCCGGCCTTTCTGAATTCGACATTTCCATGAAAAGAGCCAGGTCTTTTTCCCGGGTTTGTTTCAACATAAATTTTTTTATAGGCCCGGCTGCATTATCCAGGGCTTCTTCCTGGGCCATTTGTCCAGCTATGTAAGGTTGGATTGCCTCCCGGTTTATTTCTTCATAGGTAGGAGCCATGGTAAAAAATGTGAGAAAAAGCGCCAATCCTATAAGTACCTGGTTAGGCGGTGTCTGCTGGGTGGCTAAGGCACTGCGCACAAATGACAAAACTACAATTATCCTGGTGAACGAGGTCATCATTATTAGAATAGCAGGTGCCAGAGCCAAGACTGTCAGAACTGTCAGCAGTTTTAAAGAATCAACAACCTCTTCTGGACTATCCGTGCTGGTAATCTGCAGATCTATTCCCGGGACCGGGTCAGCATATGCTGGAACTGCTCTTAAGCTAAATATTAATAATATCAAGAAAACTGATAGGGCAAATACTTTTAATAATACCTTCTTATTCATTACTACCATTTCTCCTGGTAAAGCTCTTTAAATACTCTCTAAAACTATAATGGGTTTGTTCAACATTATCTTCTGGATAAGCATCCAGTTGTTTGAGTAAAACAATATCCTTTTCGGTAGAACCAATAAGAAGATATTCGTCTGCGACTTTAATAATAGCTATTCTGGTCTTAGGGGTTAGAAATGCTTGTTCTAATACCTGGAGGCTTCCCTGTTTTCTATAATAGTTCCTGGCCAATCCATACTTTATAACTGCATAGATTAATATCACAACTACTGGCAAACAAATAATTAATCTTAGCAAAGCTCCCCAAAAATCCCATTCCACAACATTCACATCCCCAAGAAAATTCTTTTACTCCTTATTCAGGCTGCTTATCCTTATTCCCAGGACATCATTTATCACCAGGACCTCTCCCCGGGCCAACCAGACATCATTAGCGGCTAAATCTACTGTGTCCCCAACCATCTTACTTAAGGTGATCACATCTCCTTCATTAATGTTTAATACTTCTCTAAGGGTTAATGTTGTGCTGCCAAGTTCAACCTCTAATAACAGCTCAATTTCCTTTAGAAAACTAATATCCTTCTGCCCCTCTTCTGCACTGGGAGGTTCTAAAGGAGAAAACTGAATTTTCTTAATATTGTTTACCCTGGCTTGTTCATCAGTAACAATTTTTAGCTTCTGTTTTATCTCGGCTTCACTTAAGTTCCAAAGAGCCATAACCTTTTTCCCTTCTATTGAATAATGAATTCTTCAAAATAGAGTCCAATTATCTCATCATTAATCACGGTTGAATTGACTGCTGCCAGGAGTTCTTTTCTGAGTAAATCCGTTTCTTCCGGGGAATCTATATCACTGGCCCTCTTGGCCCGCAGGACTTCCAATACTACATCTTTTACCCGGTGCTGGGAAAACTCTAACTCCTTTTCCAATTCTTTGGATTTAAACTCCATGGTAATGGTAGTCCTTAAATATCTTTGCCCCAGAGAATCCTTAAGGTTAACCGTAAAACTTGCCAGGGTGATCTTTTTAATACCTTTAAGATCCTCCTTTTCTTCTGAATCATTGTCCCATATAACCGTGGATAAATAAAAACCGCCGGCCAGTATTATTAATATAAGGCCCAGTATGATCCACCGCCAGGGTTTCTTTTTCTGAAGTTTGAATTCTTCTTGTTCCTGCGGTTCAGGTATCACTTTTATCTGCTCCTTCCAGCATGTTTATATCATCAGCATTTATAATTATCATAACCCGTCGATTTCTGGCCATATTTTCCAGAGAATCATTGGCAACGACAGGCCGGTATTCACCATATCCCACAGCAGCAAACCTTCTCGGATCTAACTTCAGGGTTTCAGACATATGCCTTACTACCGCAAGGGCTCTGGCAGTTGATAATTCCCAATTGCTTGGAAAACGGCTGCTATAAATAGGACGATTATCTGTATGCCCTTCAACTGAAATAGAATTAGGCATTGTTTTTAATAGACCACTCAATTTATTCAATACTATAAATGCTTCCGGCCTTAATTCTGCCTTACCTGATTCAAACAGAATCTCATCTTTTACTTCCAGCACAACACTTCGATCTTTATAACGGATGGAGACATCAATATCCAGATCATTTTCCTGAATGTATCTCTCGATCTTATCAAAGGTTTCCTGAAGAACAATATTAGCCTGTATATCTTGGCTATCAAGATTCTGCTGCACTTCGTCAACATCTATATCATGTTCATGATCCTGGCTTTTATCCAGTGGCTCATCGCCCCGCTCTAAGATACCTACACCCTGAAACGATGCCATAAAGCGCTGGAATTTCAAGGTGTCAATAACTGAAAAAGAATATAACAGCACAAAAAACACCAGAAGTAATGTCATTAAATCAGAAAAAGTCGTTAGCCAGGAAGAATTATCCTCTTTTCTCTTTTTTTTAAAAAACATTGCTTTCACTTTCTTCTTTTCCGTTTTCCTGTCTCAGGTAAGAGCCCAGCTTTTCACCCAGAATACGCGGGTTCATGCCACCCTGAATAGCAATAAGTCCATCTAAGATTATCTGTTTGGTAAAATATTCTTCCTCACTAAGCAGCTCCAATTTGCCGGCAATAGGAATAAAAACCAGGTTGGCCAATAGAACCCCGTAAAACGTAGTAACCAGGGCCAGGGCCATTGAAGGACCTAACGCACTGGGATCATTGAGTTTGGACAGCATTTGAATCAATCCTATAAGGGTTCCCATCATGCCAAAGGCAGGACAAAAACCGCCCCATGTTCTAAATAAACCCTGGCTGATCTGATGCCTGAAGGCAGCTGCATGCATATCTGTTGCCAGGATTTCTTTGATGTGTTCTATATCAATAGCATCAACTACCAACCGCAACCCTTTTTGGAAAAATCTATCATCTAATAATTCTATATCATCTTCAAGAGCCAAAATTCCCTCTTTACGGCTTTTACGAGCTAAAGCGATAAATATATCCGTTAATTCTTCCTGGTTGACCGGAGCCGAGAATATAAGTTTTTTTAATATCTTGAAGACCATTATTACCTGTTCCCATTTATAATTAACCATAAGGGCACAGAATGAACCTCCAACAGTTATAAGAAAACCTGACAAACTCAAAAAAACTCCTACATTGCTGCCCATTGATATAGCTAAAAAAATAATTGTACAACCAAGCCCTATGCCTAATGGAGTTAATATGTCCCATTTTTGCAAAAACTGTTCACTCCTCACCCTCTGTTAATTATTTGATTTCGCTGCTAAATTACCCCGTAGAGGCGACTTCAGCCGCCGGAACAATTCCTGAAACCTAACCCAAGCTCCACCGTCACCCCGTAGACCTTCCTTCCCTTCGATACCAGAGCGTCTCTTCTGCCGGGACGGAGACTTAAGTCTCCTCTACGGATGCAAATAGATATAAATAGATGCAGATAGATGCAGATAGATAAAAAGTTATTATGTAAAATTCCGGCTAAAAGCTGCTACCGCTTGATATTAATTACTTCCTGCAGCATTTCATCTGAAACCCGGATGGTCCTGGAATTAGCCTGAAAACCTCTCTGGGTAATAATCATATCCACAAACTCCTGGGCCAGGTCTACATTAGACATCTCCAGGGCCCCAGAGATGAGAGTTCCTGCCGAACCGGTTCCTGGCTGGTCATAATCATATACAGCATCAGGGGATGGCTCCCCAGAAGCATCACTTGCAATATACATGTTTTCTCCTGCCTTTTTTAACCCGGCTGGATTGGAAAAGGTCGCTAACCCTATGGTTTGAGTATGTTTTTTGGCTTCACCACTGTCTGAAGTATAAGAAATAGTACCATCAGCGGCTATGCTTATGTTGCCGCCGTAATCACCGATTGTGATCGGAGCTCCATTATAATAATCACATACCAGGGCTCCATTAGCGGAATTTACCAGGTTACCGTGATTATCCATAGTAAATGCTCCGGCTCGAGTGTAGTAAGTTTTATCATTTTGTTCCAATATAAAAAACCCTTCACCCTGAATCATTAAATGGGTAGCTAATCCCGTAGTTGTCGGTGCCCCCTGGGTGTGAATATTATTTATAGCCCCAACCATTACCCCGGTACCGACTTGTTTAGCATTTATTCCTCCTGTGCTATCATCGCCCTCGGTAGCATCACTAAGGGTTTGGCTGAGCATATCGTGGAATGTCACCTGTCCCTTCTTAAACCCGGTAGTATTAACATTGGCGATATTATTGCCCAGGACATCCATTTTAGTTTGATGGGTCTGCAGTCCGGAAACTGCAGAATATAGTGAACGCATCATAGATATTTACCTCCCACAAATACTTTTTTTCTGTGCGGTGACCTGTTTCTTTCATTCCGCAGGTCCGGGCTTCCTCAAGGAGGTCCAGCCTACCAGAACCGCACTGTCGATATTGGTAAAAACACTGTCTTTCATTCTCGCTCCCTCAACAACCGTTATTACTTTCCGGTTATTGACACTGACTACAAATGCCATATCATCCATTACAATACACGAATCTTTAGACCCTTTAAGCTGCGCCTGGGCAACCGCACTGTTTAACCTTGCCAGCTGTTCTTTTGACAGCTGGATGTTGTGCTGCTCCAGCCTCTTTAAACAGTGGCTGCTGAATCTTACCCCTTCCGGTTCCAGCTTTTGCTGCAGGACTTCTTTAAAACCCTGACCGAACACCGTTTTGGTTGGAACCTTACCTGGCTGCCGCTCAACCGGCTGTACCGGTAAGACTACCTGTTGCAGATCTACTTTATTCAATGCAAACTCACTCCCCGGGGCTCTCCCCTGTCCATATCTTGTTGATGGAACTCACCGGTACCGCTGTTTCACCTATTACCGCATAGGGAATAAAATTATTTATTTTTATTGACGTAACCTGGCCCTCTATAATGTCACCATCGGTTTCGGCAGTGACATTTTTGCCAATAAGACCGCTTGACTGCATAATAAGCAGGGAATCATTAAGCTCGCTCTGCATTAGCAGGAAGTCCCCTAAATTTCTATTAAGGGCCGCAAAGGACTCAGCCATATATTCCATTTTTTCTAAAGAACTAAACTGGGCCAGCTGGGCTATAAAATCCTTGTTGTCCATCGGACTAGTCGGATCCTGGTTCTGCAGTTCAGCCGCCAATATTTTAAAGAACTCATTTTTGCCCAGGTTTTGCCCGGTACTGGAAATACTTTCGTAGTTAACTGCTGCCCCTGGATCAACACTATTTATTACCATTATTATCCTCCTCACTTATGCCAGGAGATTAAGACCGGGTGACAACAGTAAATCAGGCTGTTCATTAATTTCTCCATACTGTCCATCAGGGTTTAACCCTAATGACAGGTTCTTCTGATTATTGCCCCTGCTGTCACTGCTGTCAGAGTAGCTTCCCTGCTCCTGGTCACTTTCCAGTCCCACTCCCAGGTACTGTAGTCTAATACCCTGCTGTTCTATATTGTCCCTGATGGTTTGAATATTGGAATTAAGGAGATTAACTGCTTCTCCGGTATCAGCCATGACCCGGATTGAAACCATCCCGTCAGTTGCCTGAAGTTGAATCTTCACTTTTCCCAGGTGCTCAGGCTTAAGGCTGATCTCTAAACTCGACGGTCTGTTTCCTGGCAGTCCCTTTTTTATTGTCATCATTACCTGTTCAGTTATTTGATTAATCTGTGATTTTACCAAAGTTCTGTCTGGCGATATGGAAGCCGGCTTTTCATCAATACCGTTTTTTATACCTGATGCCAGATCAAAAGTGTTCTGCTGTATCTTTTGGAACCGCTCCGAATTTTCTTTATTCAAGCCCCTCAAACCGGTTGGACTCTCCTTTTTTCCGGGAATATTTTTATCTCCGGTAAAATCTGCCGTATTTTCTGCGGCAAATAATAGGCTTTTTCCCTTTTCTTTGATACTGCCAGGATTTTTGCTATGATTTTCTTCAGTTCCAATCAACCCCTTTTTCCCCTCTTTAATACTGCTAATATTATTGGTGTGGTTCCCTTTAATTTGGATGGTTTGTCTGGTTTTTTCATCCAAAGCCTCTGTTTTAACCAACGCTTTCTTCTCTGCTGCAGATCCAGGGTTATTCTTTTCCTGCCCTGGTGCTTGATTGATCATGGTGTCCTGATTCCCTTTGATTGGAACCCTTTCCCGGGCAGCTTTATCCTGGGGATGGTTTGTTGTTCCTGTTGATTTGCCGGGACTTGTTCCTTCTTGTTTGATACTCCTGTTTATATGGGCATGATTAATATTAATATTAATATTGGCTTTTTCTCCCCAAGCAGCTTTAGCAGCTGTCACTGCGGGTGAATCTTTATTGCTGAACTCATAGTAGTTTTTCCCTTTGCTTTCTGCTGAAACTCCTTTGGGGTTAAGATCCTTTTTAGGAGAAGCTTTATCCCTTAAGTTATCTTTTGCCGTAATCCGGGCGTTTGCCAGGCTGTTTTTACCCTTTGCCGACTTGTTTTTAACTTTTATTCCCGAAATACCCTGAAAATCCGCAATAACCTGGAGTGCAGGTGAGCCGGAAATATTATTAGTCCCGTGCCCCGTTCCATTTACCCTTTTTTTACCTGGCATCCTGGATTTTTTAGATATTGGCATTGGTTTTTCAGTTAAATGCTGCTTAAGAGTATCAAAAAAATGCTCATCTTTTTCCTTCTTGCCCTTTTTGCTGTTTTTTCCTTTTTCGGCTGCCAGGCGATTATTATTAATAGAGTCAATAGCAATTTGCAACACCTTTCTCACCTCCTTTCACTGTAGTATAATTAGCCTTTATTGTTCCTGCAGTACGCAGCTATGCCTGCTTCATCAAGTATACCCTGTTCCTCTTTGGCTAGGTCCCGCCGGTATTCCTGCAAACGTTTTTCCCTGATTTTTTCTATCATTTTTCGTTTCTTCGAAGCATCAACCAAACTTCGTTTATGAATTTTGACCTTCTTTTTGGCTTCTATCAGTTTTTCCTGGCTTTGGTTGATTTTAGCTTCTATATACTGCAAATGAACCTCCTGCTGATGTATAAACGTCAGGTTTACTTCACTTGATTTACAGGCTGTTAAATGCTGCTGCCTTTTTAGGGACAATTTATCTAAAGATTGTTCTTCGGCCAGTGCTTTTTGTACTGCTCTACCCAGGAGGTTCTTTTCATGATCTTCCATATTCTGCCTGTATTCCAGAACACTTTCTAATTGAAAAACAAATTTTCTCATTCTATTCCTCTTCTCCAAGAACTTCAGCAAGAGCTGCTATAGTTTCATTGAATGTACTCGTCTCCTCAATATCCTGTTTTAAGAAATCTTCAATAAAGGGATAAATCTTAATTGTCTCATCTATATCAGCATTAGTTCCTTTTTGATAAGCTCCAATATTAATCAGATCCTGGTTTTTCCGGTATATAGCAAGATAGTTTTTCAATCTAGATGCCATTCTAAAATGCTCGCGGTTCGCGATATCCGGCATTAACCTGCTTACACTTTCCAGGACATCTATAGCGGGGAAATGGTTTTGAACGGTAAGCTGCCTGGAAAGTACAATATGGCCGTCAAGTATTCCCCTTACCGCATCTGCAATCGGTTCATTCATATCATCAGCATCAACCAGCACTGTATATAGCCCGGTTATAGATCCGGTATACATATTGCCGGCTCTTTCCAGGAGCTTGGGAAGCAGGGCAAAAACCGATGGTGGATAACCTTTAGTAGTTGGTGGTTCCCCGACTGCCAGTCCAATTTCCCTCTGCGCCATGGCAAAACGGGTTACTGAATCCATCATAAACAATACGTTTTTTCCCTGGTCCCGGAAAAACTCGGCGATCGATGTAGCCACTAAGGCACCTTTAACCCGTAAAAGAGCAGGTTGGTCAGATGTAGATACCAAAACTACTGAACGTTTTAACCCCTCTGGCCCCAGGTCTTTTTTAATGAATTCTAAAACCTCTCTTCCCCGTTCACCGATCAGAGCTATAACATTAACATCAGCTGAACTATTGCGGGCTATCATCCCCAGTAAAGTACTTTTCCCTACCCCGCTTCCCGAAAAGATCCCTATTCTCTGTCCAGTACCACAGGTTAAAAGGGCATCAATTGATCTAATTCCTGTTTCCAGGATATCAGTGATCGGTTTTCTTTTTAAAGGATTGGGAGGAGTGTTCTGGATGGTATAACGCCCCCCGGACAATGGCGGCATTTCTCCTTCCAGGACTTCCCCGAGACTACCTATGACCTTACCCAGCAGTTCTTCTCCCACATCAACTTCAAAACTCCGGCCAATAGGAACTACCCGGCATCCAGGAGAAATACCCCTTATCTCTCCCAGGGACATGAGAATCGATGATTCATCTCTAAAACCCACCACCTCGGATAAAAGTTGGCCGCTTCCTGTAATCTCTATTGAACAGAGGTCACCGATGGATGCCTTTAACCCCTTTACTTCAATTATGAGGCCTGTCACCCGGGTTACTTTTCCTGTATATTTAAAAAGGGTTGTTTTTTTAAGCCTCTGCCGGTACGAACCCAATTGCACTACACTCATTACCTTCTCCACCTTTTAAAACAAACTTAAGCTCTTCTAACATAGCCGGTACCGTAGCATCTATAATGCCCTGCTCAGTTTCTACCCGGCAACCACCATCTGTTATATTGGGATCACTGATAATCTGTACCCTTTTAGTAGAATAGAGCTGTATGCCTATTTCTTCTTTTCTGGCTTCCAAAATCTCCACCGCTTCCGGTGCCGTATAGATAATCACCTGCTGGCAATCCACGGCCTCATTGTAAACCGATTGAACGATATCCATAATGGTATCAGTATTAGTCTCCAGCTGCCGGCAAATAAGCTTTTCCGCAATCTCGACAGCGAGTCCTATCAATTCCTCTTCTGTGTTTTTATACACCTGTTTACGAATATCTTCAGCCTGTTCCAGGACTTTTTTTGCCGCCTCAGATATCTTTCGGGCTTCACTATTTCCTACCTGCCAGCCATCTTCTTTTCCTTTTAGATATCCCCTTTGGTATGCCTCTTCTTCTATAATAGAAGCCCTTTCCTGACTTTCCTTTATCAGTTTGTCTGCTTGCACCTGAGCATTTTTTAAGACTGCATCTATTTCTTTTTCCTTTTGTTCTATTAAGAGATAATGGTCATCTTTTTGTTCTTTCCGAGGTAAATAACTTTTAGGATACAGTGGCATATCCTCTAACTCAGGAGGAACCTGTTTAATAACCTTAGATGATAACAGCATTCTCACCACCCCGTGATAGTATTATTTCACCGTCTTCATCCAGCTTGCGGATAAGTTTTACAATACTCTGCTGTTTTTCTTCTACTTCCCGCAGCCTTATAGGCCCCAGGAGCTCTATATCTTCTTTAAGCATTTCACCTGCTCTTTTTGATATATTCCTGAATACTACTTCAGCCACATCATCATTGGACCCTTTAAGCGCAACCGCCAGGTCTTTAAAATCGACCTCCCGTAAAATCTTGCGGATTGAATTATCATCGAGATGGATAATGTCTTCAAAAAGAAACAGCCTTTTTCGTATTTCCTCTGCCAGTTCTGGATCCTCCTGTTCCATCTCGGTTAAAATACCTTTTTCAGTTCCCCGGTCAACCATATTAAGGATTTTAACCAAATCCTTAACCCCACCTACAGATGTGAACTCGTTATTTAGTATTGATGAGAATCTTTTTTCCAGAACTGCCTCAACTTCTTTAATTATTTCCGGGGAAGTCCTTTCCATAGTAGCAATTCGTAGAGCAATATCACTCTGTATTTCAGGTGGCAGCACATTTAATATGGCAGCTGCCTTTTCTGGATCAATATAGGTTAAAATAAGCGCTATTGTCTGCGGGTGTTCATCGGTTATAAAATTTATTATTTGTCTGGTATCTGATTTGTTGATAAAACCAAATGGCTTATGCTGGGAAGAAAACAGCCTCATAATTTCATCAGTCTTTTCCTTTCCCAGCGTTTTTTCAAGCAATTCTCTGACATATTCTATACCGCCATTAGAAAAAAACTTGTCACTGCTGAGATCTATAAATTCATCTAAAACTTTATCCTTGGTTTTTTTAGTTAATGTCAGCGTATTGGCTATCTCAGAACTAATCATTTTAATCTTGTCTTCATGAAAAAATTTTAAAATCCCCGCTGCCCTTTCAGGGCCAAGAGAGATTAATAAAACTGCGGCTTTATTAAGACCAGTTAAACTAGTTTCCTGAGCCATCTTCATTCTCCTCCAACCAGGTATTTATTATTTGGGCCGCAACCTCGGGCTCTTGTTCAACTATTTCTTTAACCTTTTCCTCTTTTTTCTGATCAGGTTTTTCTTGCGCTACCTGTTCTAATTGTTCTTCAATTTCCCGGACCGGTGTCGGCTGCTGCACATCAGGTACATCATCAGTTAAAAACTTTCTCAGGGTTCGAATTAGCATGATACCTAAAATAAAGGCCAGTAAAATTATGAGTCCTTTTTCTCCCCATGATATCCAATTTTCAATCTGTTCTTTTCTCTTTTCTTCTGCCGCCAGTCTTTCCATTTCTGCTTCTACTTCTGCCAGGTGGCTGTCATCAAAATCCATACTTATTACATTAATTTGATCCCCTCTATCAGTATTAAACCCAATTGCTGCTGAGACTATCTCTATAATCTCCTCTTCTTGTTCTATAGAAAGATCTCCGTTAACCGCCACTGCCGTAGATAATGACAGTAACCGGCCGGGAGCATAAAATTCCTTTTCCTCGGTTCTGTCAATCTCATAATTTCGTATAGTTTCTATATAAGCACTTAGCACTTCATCATCTTCGAGCATCTCCTGGTATAACAAATCTTCACGGTTCTCCTGTCCTACAGCAAAAGGTTCTTCTAGTGAAGTGGTATCTTTCCTTTGAATAACCTGCTCACTGGCAATAACCCCTTCATCTCCCCATATAATCCGGGTGACTTCCCTTTGGTTAAAGTCCAAATCAGCTGTAACCATAGCCACAATTTTTCCACTGCCCCAAATTTTTTCCAATAAGTCTTTAATCCTCTTCTCCAGATTGTTTTCAAAATCCCTCTTCATCTCCTGCAGGGTTATTCTTAACTGGTTATATCCTGAATCAGTGAAATCCTGGTTTAAGACAGTACCTTCAGTATCAATAATATTTACATCGTCAGGATCTAATTTTTCCACAGAATTAGCCACGAAGTCGGCAACCCCTTTTACCTGTTCCGGCTGCAACTTGGCCATAGGCTTTAGCTTCAAAACGATGGAAGCAGAAGAATTTACTTCATTTTCTATAAATACACTTTGTTCCGGCAAAACCAGGTGTACCCTGGCCTGTTCAACCGCATCCAGCTGGATAATAGTACGCCGTAATTCTTCCTGCAATGCCCTTTGATAATTAAGATGTCTCTCAAAATCAGTTACCCCCAGGCTGCTGCTGTCAAAGAGTTCAAATCCGGAGCCGGCTTCTGAGAATACCCCTTCCCCGGCAAGACTCAACCGCAGTTCATATACCTGGTCCTGAGGAACCATAATAGTACGTCCGGTATCAGCCAGCTGATAAGGAATATTCATTGACTTAAGTTTTTCCACAACCTCTCCTGCATCACCAGACTGCATATTAACAAAAAGCGGAGCATAATCTTCCGTTGTTGCCCAGCGATAGAATAAACAAGAAGATAGCAGGAAACAAAACGCCATAACCGCTAATATTGATTTTTGGGCAACTGATGAGTTTTCCCATTTATCCTTTATTTTGTTCATCAAACTCATTTATTTCTTCGCTCCTAGATGTCATACTTCTAGTGCCGGCGAAGAATCTTTAGATCCTTCAGGTTGGCCTTTAGGATGACAGAGTAACTAAAATACCTGGCGGTTAAGTGAAAATACCAGACTAAATTTCCCTATTTTATTAAAAGACTATTTTCTACCGCAATAGATAAGGGAAAACTACAATTATTAATAATGATTCCTCAAGTAGAATTCATGAACATGTACCCGAGGAGCCTTCAATCTAACCCTAGATACCAGAGTATTCTCATACAGGTACAAGCATCAGGGTTTTTGCAGTACAATCATAACTTAGACCCAATTCTCTTACCCGGGTGATGAGGTATAAATCAATTCCCATATACAGGTAGTAATCAAACCTGCATATGGGAAATCTCCTTGTATGCCTCAATTAGCTTATTTCTTATTTCAACCATCTCTCTAAGTGCCAGATCAGCTTTTTCCATGGCCAGCATTAGTTGATGTATTTCTACTGGTTCCCCGACCAAAAAATCTTCCGTAAGTTTATCTGCTTGCTTCTGCAGGGTGTTAACTTCTGTCAACTTATCCTGTAATAGATCAGAAAAACTCTTTATTCCCTTATTGGCTTCAACCTCATTTCCCGACCTGCTTGGTGAAATATTGTTTGTAGGATAAAGGGCCCCAGCATTCAAAACGCTAAAATCCATTAAACTCCCTCCTTTCCAAGATGGTTAAATATAAAAACCTGGCTTTTATATTCGGTAAACAACCCGTTGTTAAAGCGGATAATTGTAATTTCATTTTTAGCGATTAGATGACCTATGGCACAGATTTACAGAAAATATAAAAAGCAACCTAACAGGCTGCTTATCTAATGTTAATAAATTTCAACCGGCAGCCTGGCAATCATGTTCCCTATTCGGGAATTTAGACCCATTGCTTTGCGCCGCCAGCTTTCACTGGCTTTGCCTTTGTCAGTATATGAAAATCTGATCCCACTACAAAAAGTAATATTTGTACATTCCTTTACCAGTAAAATATACCCAGAGGAGACTTCAAACTCCCCCCCCCTGAATCCCTCCATGTCCTGCTAGCCGGAGACTGAAGTCTTCTCTACAGGTATTACAGATACGGGGATCAAGGTTTTTTGCAGTGGACTATATTCAATTATCATTAATTCAGGCCAAATTCATTTAACCCCTTCCAATAGTTAATGCTTTTATAGCAACTGCTTTGGTGGTATTTAATACAGTAACATTAGCACTGTAAGACCTTGACGCAGTAATTAAATCAACCATTTCATCTGCTAGATTAATATTAGGTTTCATAACCAGACCCTCTTCATTGGCGTCCGGGTGCTCGGGATCATATGCCACCAGGGGAAGAGCATCGTCCTCGATAATTCTCGTTACTTTTACCCCCCGGCCGGGAAAAAGCCCCTTATTATTGATCCTGTAGACCTCTTTATCTAACACTTCATGAAAGACTACCATTTTTCGACGATAAGGCCCGGAATTTCCTGATCTAGTGGTATCAATATTAGCTATATTTTCCGCTATAATCTCCATGCGCAAACGTTCAGAAGTTAAGCCACTGGCACTCATATCCATAGTAGTTAACAAGCTCATGGGTTATCTCCTTCCATCAGATTCTATATATTTGAGCATCTCGATTCTCTTATTTAACTGGCTGACAGCAGTATCAAAATATATATTATTTTGGGCCATCATAACCATTTCTTTGTCGATATCCACATTATTGCCATCTGCCCGCAGTCCCAAAGAATAATCTCTGGTTACCGGGGGAACAAATTTGTCAGGTATATTGGAGATGTGTTTGTCACTTGTAGTTTTTAAGCGCAATTTTCTATTATAGCCCCCGAGAGCATTCTTCAACTCCTCTTCAAAATTAACCTGCAACCGTTTAAACCCGGGAGTATTAATATTACTCATGTTATGAGCCGCCGCCTTCTGTCTGGTAACCGCTCCTTCTAATGACATTTCTAAAGCATTTATAGTACGGTTATTGGTTATCATTAAACATACTCCTCTAAAGATCAGTGTAATTTCGAGGTTATTCGACAAGTTTGCCTATTATAAATCATGATTAGTTTTTTAATACATTCTATTATAGTTTATATGGTATAAATTGCAAGGAATAATTCCAAATTTTTTAAAACTACTATAAAAATTTTAAATAAATGGTCGATAAGTAATCTTAAATGAAAGTTTCCTTCAACCAGCTAAAAAAGGCCTATTATTAATAATAAAACCGGAGGTTTTTTTGTGAATATTGACAATTATATAGATTTATTCTTACAGGAATCCCGCGAGCATTTGCAAAATATGAATCATGAATTATTAAACCTAGAGCAGAATCCGGATGATAATGAATCATTGCATTCAATTTTCAGATATGCCCATACTTTGAAAGGCATGGCAGCAACAATGGGGTTTGAGCAGATTACCGGACTGAATCACCAAATGGAAAATCTTTTGGACAGGTTAAGGGAGAATAAAATAGATTTATCTCCGGAGATTATCGATCTGCTTTTTCAAAGTGTAGATGTTTTAAGTGACATGATTGAATCGGTTGCCACCGGCAGTAATGAAACTTTTGATGTTGAATCTCTGGTAAGAAAACTGGAAAACCGGGATATAAATGATGCGGTAACAGACGAAACTAGAAAGGTCAACGATAATCCAGAACTAGAATTAACCCCGGCAGAACAAAATATTTTCAATGAAGCTAGTGAAAAAGGCCTAAACGTATTCCACCTGGCTATTGAAATCGCACCTGATTGTATTATGAAATCAGTCAGGGCTTTTATGGTTATTAACAGCCTGGAAAAATTAGGCCAAATACTTAAATCTATCCCGGACAGCCAGGATTTAGAAGACGAAAAGTTTGATAACGAGTTTTTTATTATACTGACAACACCGGTTTATGAAGATACTATCCAGGAAGCTATGCACAAAATTAGTGAAATTAGTATAAAGCATATTAAACCATTTAATAATACCTTTACCAATGCCAATAACCGTCAATCAAATACTAATTCTGGAGACTATAAT
>CAYZYO010000012.1:19765-22763 GCA_964482585.1 uncultured Syntrophomonadaceae bacterium
AGATAAATCAGACTGTACGCGTAGATATCGGTAAGCTGGATAAGCTGATGAACCTGGTGGGTGAATTAGTGATAAATAAGAGCCGGCTGGAACAGATCGCTAAAACTGCGAATGATTCTGCCCTTAGCGAAACCGTTATCCAGATTAACAAGATAACATCTGACCTGCAAAACATTACTATGGGTGCCAGAATGGTACCTATTGAGCAGGTTTTTAACCGGTTCCCCCGGATGGTACGCGATTTAAGCAAAGAGCTGGGTAAGGATATTGACCTGGTTATGGAAGGCAAAGAAACCGAGCTGGATAGAAAAATCATTGATGAAATCGCTGATCCCCTGGTTCATCTGGTGCGCAATTCCATAGATCATGGTATCGAGAGTCCTGAAGACAGAGTAAAAAGCGGTAAGCCAGGAGGCGGGACTTTAAAACTTATCGCTAAACAGGAAGGCAATTCTATTGTGATTATAGTCCAGGATGATGGACGAGGGCTCAATACAGAGGATATTAAAGAAAAGGCCCTTGAAAAAGGTGTGGTTACCCTGCAGGAACTTGAACAAATGGATGAAATCAGCATCTTTAACCTGGTTTTTATTCCCGGTTTCAGTACGGCAGCGGAAGTTAGCGATATATCCGGAAGAGGAGTAGGCCTTGATGTAGTAAAAGCTACAATTCAATCATTAAATGGATCTATAATGGTTGAAAGTACCCCCGGGGAGGGTACTACTTTTACCATCTCCCTCCCCTTGACCCTGGCAATCATTCAGGCCTTAATGGTTAGCGTAGGAAGTGAAATCTATGCCATTCCCCTGGCCAATATAGTTGAAATTACCGCAGCCGAAAAAAACGAAATTAAAAAAGTACAGGGCCAGAAAGTAGTTGTTTTAAGGGGTAATGTCTTGCGATTAATTAACCTGGGCGAACTTCTGGAAGTGGAACAATCGCAAAATGATATGAATGATAAATTCTATGTAGTGGTAATAAGAAAGAATCATCAGCAAATAGGTTTAATCGTAAATGAGCTGATCGGCCTTCAGGAGATTGTTATCAGTTCCCTGGGGCGGCTGCTCCTGGGTACGCCTGGTATATCAGGGGCTGCAGTATTAGGTGATGGCAGTATTTCACTGATTATTGATATAAGTACACTATTTTGAGGATTTTGTATAATTAGCTCTTTTATATATCATATACCCATAACCGTAGATGAAACTTCAGCCTTATACCGTAGAGGCAACTTCAGTCGCCGCCCCGACACACTGAATCCCAATTGGTCGGAGACTTAAGCCTCCTCTACGATTAAAGGCTTAAGGTTATGAGCGGAATCACAGGTTCATAAGGATTTTGCATAATAACTTTTTTCCTGTCATTACCACTCTTACACCCGTAGAGGAGACTTTAGTCTCCGGCTTTACTGTCATCCTGAGACAAAGGGACATAGCGAAAATTTGAATTATGCAAAACTCTAACCTAGTTTATTAATTGCCAAGCATGATTATATATTAAGCTCCGGGAATTGATACTTGAGTTAACTGACACAATATAAGGGGAGTGAATTAAATGGGAAAAAGACAAATGGTTACTTTCAAGTGCGGTGAAGAAGAATATGCTATAGATATTCAGCTGGTTAAAGAAATAATAAGGCCGCCGGCATTTACCAGAGTTCCTAAAAGCCCTGAATATATCAAAGGAGTAATCAATCTCCGGGGCAATATTGTTCCGGTAATAAGCCTCAGTAAACGGCTGGGTAATATTGAAAGTGATCTTACCGAGCAGTCCCGAATAGTAATCTTAACTATTGATGATATCAGTTTTGGAATCATTGTTGATAGTGTTACTGAAGTAAATTACCTGGAAGAAAAAGATATTGAGACCCCGGAACTCATAACTACAGTTGACGCCAAATTTGTCAACGGGGTAGGAAAAATTGATGACCGGCTGCTGATCCTTTTAAATCTCTCGGAGATAATAGACAATCAGCAGGCCACCAATCTATAGAAATGAGCTTAATATCTGTAATAATAATCAACCCGGAGTTTTAGCGTCATTCTGAGGACCAGCAAATAATCTTTAACTAATTCAAGGTAATCCAGGGATGACTACTTATGGCAAATCCTCATGCAGGAAGTTTTAAGGGAGTATTTTAGTTCAATATTTTGGCTGAGGGAGGGATTTCCCGTGGGAAAAGATAACTTATCTACCCCGCATAAACAGGATAAGATCAAATACATAAATGATAAACTGAGTAATGGCGCCAGTCTGCACCAGATCTTAAACTCACCGCAATTTGAAAAGGAAATATCCAGATCAAAAAGGGCATTACAAAGTCAATTTGAAAAAGCAGGCTATTATCATAATAAAGAAAACGGGGAACAGAGCAAGCATGTCATACAGCTGGCAGCTTCTGATTGCCAGGAGTCTGCCCCTGCCTTAAAGACAGGTGCTGACAATGATAACTTATTGAGAATACTGGAATCTGCCGACGAAATAATACAAATGTCTGCCTGGTGGAAAAAGAATGCTCATCACCTGCAGACAACTGATGACAAACTGGACATCCCACTGCCAACCGGAGGTGAAGAGGTTCGCAAAACAATAAGAGTAAATACCCGGGTCTGGGAAAAATGGAAAAGCTTTTGTAAAAAACACCCGGGGTACAGTGAAAAAGACCTGCTGGCTAAAGCCCTTTTATGGTTTTTAAAAGAAGTATAGGTAAAAAGGTGCGGCTATTTTAGCCAGGATAGTTTTTTTTATTGGAATAAAGCGGCCATAGGACACAACCACCGGTGAAAATTAACCACAGATTAACACGGATTAACACAGATTTTTTATTTTAATAACTATCCGAAGAATTTCAGAATACTTACCTTTAACTCCGCAGTTTATTCCTAATTCTTATACTGTACCGTATCTTATATATTACCTTATATATTACCTTATTTAATACCGTAGAGGCGACTTCAGTCGCCGTCCAGCCGCAAAACCAGCGTGTCAGGGTGGCGAC
>CAYZYO010000012.1:22863-26493 GCA_964482585.1 uncultured Syntrophomonadaceae bacterium
TAGAGGCGACTTCAGTCGCCGTCCAGCCGCAAAACCAGCGTGTCAGGGTGGCGACTGAAAACGCCTCTACGGTTCTATTTGCGAATATACAAAAAACAGCATAACCGCGGTTTCTATCGCATCCTGTAATACTCGCAAAACTGCCGGCGCTGGGGCAATGCCAAAACAAACCGGGATACCCCGCGGCTGCTGCCCAACTAACCAACTAACCAACTACGTATTCCCCTTTATACTTTCACATTTATCCCGGTAATTCCCGGCCTATTATCAGGAAGGAAATCAAATACAGTATCAGCCCGGCCGGCTTCGACTGTTAGTCTGCCTACCCGATATCCAGCAGACTTTAAAGCATTTTCGAATAAAACCATCTCCCGGTTAAGCAGCGAACATCCTTCTTCATTACTGCACAAGATGTCAATATTAAGGTTATTATGCATAATATCCATTTTTACCCACAATTCTTCCAGTATCCGGGATTTCAACCGCATAATAACCTGGCATGTTTCCGGCTGTAGCCTTTGCTTCCCGGAACTCGAAGTTAATATATAAATATGGTTTTCTCCTACAGCACAGCCGGATATATTGTACCCGCCGGGTATATTATTTTCTAACTGGTTCAGAAATTTAAAAAACCTGGCTTCCTCCCGCTCTGGTAAGTCCCCCCGGAAAAAGCTTAACAGCTGTTTTAAACCGCTTAAATCTTCACCGGTGCTGACCTTTATGCCAGAACTCCGCAGCCACACAATGATCGGGATCATCTCCGGGGCCACCCTATTGTCTTTACAAAAGCCACTTATCTCCATAATATCCGGTGGATTCAAGGGCAGCTGGAACCTGAGAAATTCTACAAGCACTTTTTCCATATTTTCCTGCGGTTTAATTCCCATCCTCATCAGTAATAAACTCTCAGGTTTAATTGCTTTATCGTGAGGAATTACCTTCATGCTGATAATACTATTATCTACCGATTCTACCAGCAGGTTTAATCTCTGCCCTGATTTTAATCTTACCCGGGTCTGGGCTGTCAGCATACCGCCCCCGAGCTGAAGAACTACCTGGTTGCCCTGGACTTCAACCACCTGTCCTTTAAGTACCTGCCCCGGAGAGAGCAGCAGTTTCTGCTGCAGCTGAGAAATATTATTGGAGGTAATATTAATAAGATTAATACTCATTTTTATTTCATCCCTTTAGCATATTTATGGTCGAGCTGCCAGACAAAAGCAATAACCCGGACAACTGCTTCATAGAGTTCAGCCGGAATTTCGGTGCCTATCTCCAAAGACCCCAATACCTGTGCCAGGGATTCATCAGTATAAACAGGCACCTTTTCTTTTTCAGCGGTTTTAATAATCTTTTTCGCCGTCTCTCCCCTGCCCGAGGCAATAACTACCGGCGCCTTTTCCTTATCCTTATCTTCATATTTTAATGCAACCGCAAGTCTAACCAGTTCCGCCACAATTACCGCCCCCATTTTCAAATCCCTTCAGCACAGTTCCTACCACAATCACTACCGCCGATCTGCCCCATCGCTTTCCACCCAACGCCCCCTGCCATTTAATACAAACGAGCCAGAGGAAACCCCCTGACTCGTTTTGGTCGATTTGTTCCTTTGCTGCACTAACAAGAACCATCCCTGCGGTTTTTCGAAACCCCCTTTGTTGTGTTTGACAGCAATTACCGCAGGAGCTGCAACACACCCTGGGGCTGCTGGTTGGCCTGGGCCAGCATGGCCTGCGCGGCCTGAGCAAGGATGTTCATCTTGGTGAATTCCATCATTTCCTTGGCCATGTCTACGTCGCGGATGCGAGACTCGGCAGCGGTTAGGTTCTCAGCTGATGTGCCCAGGTTGTTAATCGTATGTTCTAAACGGTTTTGAACAGCACCTAGCTTGGAGCGTTCGCCTGATACTTGATCAATGGCAGCTTGGATTCTGGTTACTGCATCTGCCGCATTTTCATGGGTAGAGATGTCAAGAGCCTGTTCCTGAATTTCATTACTTATACCATCTGTAACACCCAAGGCAGCTGATGTACCAGCTGTAGTAATGCCAAGTGCATTTGCACGCATATCGGAAATTTCCAGTCTCATACTCTGGTTTTCGTTGGCACCAATTTGGAAACTAAGAATATTGCTATCGTCTTTATCTCCCTCTGTTATAGTAACTTCGTCATCGGCAATATTAACTGCACCTGAAAGATCTGCTACCATACCTGTTGAAGGACCGTTTTCTATTGTTGTAACAGTCACTACACTGTCGGTAACGCTAACTGTATATTTCTCAGATAAAACTGCATCAGCATCAATAGCGGTTTTTATTGCCCCTGCAGTAGTGCTTTCATCAGTATCAAAATCTATTTCTATCCCCATGACAGTTACAGAACCACTATCCATATTAGCTAAATCAAATACCATTTCTGATTGTGAGGTATAGGTTGATGCCTTCTCGCCATTCAATAGTTTTTGAGTGTTAAACTCATTTGTGTTGCCGATACGGTTAATTTCTGAGGTCAATTGATTAATTTCTTTCTGGATTTCATCACGGTCAACTTTAGTATTAGTGTCATTAGAAGCTTGTACGGCAAGTTCTCTCATTCTCTGTAGAATACTATGAGTTTCATTTAACGCACCCTCAGCAGTTTGTATAAGTGAAATTGAATCCTGGGCATTACGACTGGCTTGATCCAATCCGCGAATCTGACCACGCATTTTCTCAGAAATGGCCAATCCTGCCGCATCGTCACCAGCACGGTTAATCCGCAAACCAGATGACAACTTTTCTAAAGACTTTTGCCCCATTACGTTGTTGTTACTCAACTGGCGATAGGTGTTTAAGGCTGCAATATTATGGTTTATTATCATTGATAAAACCTCCCTGTTTTTTATTAAGCGGCCTCCATGCCGCCTTTTTTATAACTCTCCCGGGGCCCCTGGGATTAGTTATTAAGCTTTTTAAGCTTACTATTAATATCGTCCTTTTTTTTATATTTTTTAGTCTAAAACGTTTTTTATTTGCCCATAGCGGCCGCCTTTTTTTGAGGTGGGATGTCACCCTGGCTGTCTTTCTCTTTTAGCATCCGGGCCCAGGTCTCTCTTAGTTCACCAATCATAACCAGGACCTCTTCGGCAGGTTCTTTTTCCTTTTTAAGATTGGCCTGGACCAGCCGGTAATGCATATATTCATAGAGGGAATAAAGGTTTTTCGCTATTTCTCCCGCTTCAAGGTTTATCCCGCTCATCAGCTCTAAAAGGATATCCTGGGAGCGGATGAAATGGTTGTTGGCTCCTTCATTATCGTTTTTTTCTACTGCTTTTATGCCCTGGCTGGTAAACCGTTTAACCCCGTCATAAAGCATTAATACCAGTTTTCCCGGGGAGTTGGTCTGCACCTGGTTTTTCAGGTATAAACTGGCAATAGAATTCATAAAAAAGCCCTCCTTTTATTTTTATGTATCTTTAAGAAGTGTTTTGCTTCAGCAATTAATTCTGGAAAGCCTGGTTTCCCGGGTTGTCGGCGGCTGAAGCCGCCTCTACGGGAGTACTTCCTTTTTCCAACTATCGGGAGACTGAAGTCTCCCCTGCGTGCGTACTTCCTTTTTCCAACTATCGGGAGACTGAAGTCTCCCCTACGTG
>CAYZYO010000012.1:26593-27657 GCA_964482585.1 uncultured Syntrophomonadaceae bacterium
CTGCGTGCGTACTTCCTTTTTCCAACTATCGGGAGACTGAAGTCTCCCCTACGTGCGTACTTTTAGGTTAATCTATCAACTGCTAAGCCCTTATAGCTATCAAACCTTTTGATAAGCTGAAATACTTTTACAGGAGATAGCTCTGATACTACGTTTTTACTGTTCATATTGATCAGCAGGATCCTGCTTTCCCCGCTGGTTTTTTTTACCTGAAGACAGAGAGCAGCACCGCTTTTCTGGAGCAGTTTATTAGCTTTTTCTACAGCATCTTCAAGATCCTCCGGCGAATATTCCCGGTGGTGATTCTCTTTGTCTTCATCCTGTTTATCACCGGTTATTTTAATCTCCCTGGTTTCAATTACTACCTGTTTTTCGGTCTTGCTTTTGATAGAATTAATTATAAGGGAATCGACTCCATTTATAGTGGCCATCAGCCTTCCCTCCTTTTTTAAGGCTATTTTTTGTGGTCCAGGAGGATTCCTTCTAATGCTGCATTCTTCCCCCGGTAGGTATGGTGCCCCTCTTTTTTCTTTTTCAATTCTTTAATCTTCCGGGCAACTTCAGCCTGGTTTTCCCTTAGACTGCGGATGTTTTCTTCATCCAGGGCAATAGCCCGGGACATGATTGCTTTTGTTTGGGCGGTTATTGCACCAATTTTTTCCCGGTCCTCTGGAGTAATAGCTTTAAGCTCCAGGTCGATGAGATTAACCTGTTCGATAATGCTCTGTTTTTCGTTTATGAATTTAAACATATTATCATAATTCTTATTGGTTATTGCTGTACTCTGTTCTTCGGTTAGGGAAAGGAATTTTTCTATAAGCTCTTGTTTCTTTAAAGCCATTTTAGTTAACTCATTAGCACTTGCATGGTACATGCAATCACCCTCTATCTTTATTACTGGAACTGCTGGGTAAGCCAGGCACTCTGGGCATTCATCTGGTTTATCACCTTTTCCATATATGTAAACTGTCTCCAGTACCTGTCTTCTGCTTCAATCAGTTTTTGTTCCCATCTTTCAATCTCCAGGTCGAGCCTGCTTAACCTCTTACCGATAAAACTGTTAT
>CAYZYO010000013.1:0-27196 GCA_964482585.1 uncultured Syntrophomonadaceae bacterium
GTTGGTCGGTTAGGGAGACTTTCAGTCTCCCCTCAATACCGTTATTATTTGGTCAGCCGGAGACTAAAGTCTCCTCTGCGATACAAGTAGAATTTTTCCAGTAGAACTTATCATGCCTACAAGGCACAACCATAAATGAAAAAGGTATTTTTAAACTAATCAAACTGAGGGATTAATGACGGTTCAGGAGGTAAATAGGAATTGTCAAAATACACTCCAATGATTAAGCAGTATTTAGAGATAAAAAAACAGCACCAGAATGAGATACTCTTTTTTCGGCTTGGTGATTTTTACGAAATGTTTTTTGAAGATGCAGAACTGGCTGCCAGGGAGTTGGAAATAGTTCTTACAGCCAGGGATAGTGGGGGTTCAAGGATTCCTATGTGTGGAATTCCCTATCATTCAGTAAATAATTACATAGGCAAACTGATCAGCCGGGGCTATAGAATAGCTATATGTGAACAGGTCGAGGATCCGCAAACTACTAAAGGTATAGTTAAACGAGAAGTAGTAAAAATTATTACTCCCGGTACGGTTATGGATGATGATATATTAGACGAAAACAGCAATAATTACCTGGCTGCCATAATTCAGGAAGGAAGTTTTACCGGGTTTTCATATATAGATATATCAACCGGGGATTTCTGGGTCACGGAAATAACCGGGGATAGTTCTGACGAAAAACTGATGAGTGAATTGAATCGGCTGTCTCCTGCAGAGTGTTTGATTATGCCCTCAAATGATTTTTATACCTTATGGGGTGACAAAGTCCAGAATAGCAGCAATACATCGATTACTTTGATAAATGAAAAAGATTTAAGTATCAAAAGAGCTAGAGATATTCTATTAAAACAGTTCTCATCACTTGAAGATACTGTAATTGAGAATTATTATTGTGGAACAATTGCTGCTGCGGCAATAATTTCTTTCTTAAATGAAACCCAGAAGACTAGTTTAAAGCATATCAAGAAGCCTTGCGGGTATAACCCGGAGTATTTTTTAGATATGGATTATGCTACCTGCAGAAATCTGGAATTAACTGCTACCCTTAGAGAAGGTAAAAGAGAAGGATCTCTGCTGGGAATCCTTGATTATTGTTGTACGGCAATGGGTAAAAGACTGCTTAAAAAGTGGATTGAACAACCATTAAGGAACATTAAAGCAATTAATAATAGATTAGATGCGGTTGAAGAATTAAGAGATAATCTTATGATGAGATCTCAGTTAAAAGGCATCCTATCCAAAGTCTACGATATGGAAAGGCTGGTAGGAAAAATAGGCAGTGGATTAGCCAAACCAAGGGATCTGGTAACTCTAAAAATGTCGATAAATGCCTTGGAAAATATAAAACAGGTATTAAAGGATTCTACAAGTGGCATCCTGCAAACGGCAGCAGCTATGGATTATTTAGGTGATGTTTATGATCTTATTGATAAATCTATTGATGATGAGGCACCGGTAAATATAAGAGATGGCGGAATAATAAAAAAAGGCTATAATAATGAAATCGACGAATTAAGGGAGTTATCCAGACACGGTTCAACCTGGCTGCTGGAGTTTGAACAAAAAGAAAAAAAGCGTACGGGAATGAAATACTTAAAGGTAGGATATAACAGGGTGTTCGGGTATTACCTGGAAGTGAGCAAATCTAACCTGCATCTGGTACCAGATAATTATCATCGTAAACAGACTCTGGCTAATACTGAACGGTTTATATGTGAAGAATTAGAGAATTACGAAGATAAGATACTGGGTGCTAGAGAAAAACTTTATAATCTTGAAGTCAATGAGTTTAATAGAATCAGGGAACAATTAGGTACTTATCTTGATAGGATACAAAAAACTGCTCAAAAAACAGCCGGCATTGATGTAATTTATGGATTATCTGAGGCAGCCTATGTAAATGATTATACTCGTCCCCAGATTGATGAAAGTGGTAGAATTGAGATTAAAGCTGGAAGACATCCAGTAGTAGAAAAATCACTGGGAGATTCTCGTTTTGTTCCTAATGATGTTAGGATGAACATGACTGCTGAACGTTTTGTAATTATAACCGGTCCTAATATGGGTGGGAAGAGTACCTTTATGCGCCAGACTGCAATTTTGGTTTTAATGGCCCAGATGGGAAGTTTCATCCCTGTGGACAAGGCCCTTATAGGTGTATGTGATAAAATATTTACCCGGGTTGGAGCAGCAGATGACCTGGCCAGAGGGCAGAGCACATTTATGATGGAAATGCTGGAAGTTGCTAATATCTTAAACAATGCTACTGAATCAAGCCTTATAATTCTGGATGAGATTGGCAGGGGGACCAGTACCTATGATGGATTGAGTATTGCACGATCGGTTAGTGAATATATACATGAACATATAAAGGCAAAAACACTGTTTGCCACCCACTATCATGAATTAACATCCTTGAGCAGTCAGATAGAAGGAATTAATAATCTATGTGTTTCGGTTAAAGAATCTGGTGATACAGTGGTCTTTTTAAAAAAGGTGCTACCGGGTAAAGCTGATAAGAGTTATGGTGTACATGTTGCTATGCTGGCTGGCTTACCGGAAAGGGTAATTGATAAAGCTAAAACAATACTGGCCGAACTTGAAGAAACAAAGACAGAAAGCGAAAAAGAAATTATCACTCAACCGATCCTTTTTGCGGATTCCAATCCAGTACTTGAAGAATTAAAGAAATTAAATCCGGATGAGATATCTCCTAAAGAAGCCTTAAAATATTTGTATCGATGGAAAGAAATGTCTTAGAATAGTTTTAGAAGCATTTTTAGAACTGTTTTGAAAATACCTATTTCTTGGAATTATTTTTCGGATAAAAATGGAGGTGGAGCTCGTGCTAATAGGAATTGATGTCGGAGGTACTTTTACTGATGGAGTTCTTTTTAAAGAAAGTTCGATTATTGCAGCAGTAAAAAGACCTACCGAGCAAAGCAACCTGAAAAACAGCTTGTTAGAGGTATTAGATGAGCTGTTAAAAGAAAGTGATGGAAGCAGAATTAGCAGGATTGTACTGAGTACGACCCTGGTTACTAATATTCTGGCTACTGGGCGTGGAGAAAGAACTGCATTGATACTTATTCCCGGCCATGGATTACCACATACATCCTATGATTTATGTCCGGATATCTACTTTTTAAAAGGAAGCATAGATTTCAGGGGAAGAGTAATTGAAATGCCGGATAAAAAAGAGATTACTAATACTCTGGAAGCAATAAGAACATCAGGTATAAAAAAGGTAGCTGTAGTAGGTAAGTTTTCCAACCGGAATAATTCCCATGAAAAAATGATACAGGGTATCTGCCAGGATAGGTTTCCAGAATTGTCAATTTCCCTGGGATGTGAAGTTGCCGGCAAGCTTAATTTTCCCAGGCGGGCAGCAACAACTTATTATACAGCAATGACTGTAGATGAGTGGAATAATTTTGCTGATGAAATTGAACAGGCACTCAGGGAAAGAAATATAACTGCCGAGGTACATATCTTAAAGGCTGATGGTGGCACAGTCCCCATAGATATGTCAAGAAACAAACCCTGTGAAACTATCTTCTCTGGGCCTGCTGCTAGTACCATGGGGGCAGTTGCTTTAACCAGAGACAATTTAAACTCAGTTGTTCTTGACATTGGTGGTACTACTACTGATATATCACTTATAATTGATGGTCAACCTCTTTATGCTTCCAAAGGGGCTCGCATAAATGATAAGTATACGCATGTTAATGCTTTTGCGGTTAAATCAGTCCCTCTCGGGGGAGATAGTGTTATAGGTTTTAACAATAAAATTACAGTTAGACCACATAGAGAGGGAGCGGCAGCTTGTTTTGGAGGAGATTCACCTACCGTAACCGATGCATTTAACTGCCTGTATAACTTGCAGATTGGCCAACAGGAACTATCTTTGGCAAAACTGAAGGAGTTCGCTGATCAAAATAATCTGGATTTTAACAGTGTATGCAGTTCAGTTGTTGGTCAGGTTGTTGAGCAATTAGAGCATACAATAGAGAAAATGTTTTTGGAATGGGAGAATGAACCTGCATATAAGGTGTGGGAAATTGTAAACCAGAGAAAATTTAGACTGGACCGTATAATTGGCATAGGTGCGGCAGCTGGTGCCATTATTCCAGTTTTGGGTGAAAGAATAAAGGTAGATCATTACCTGCATGATTATTCACCGGTAGCTAATGCCCTGGGAGCATGTGTGGTAAGGCCTACACTGTCGGTTGAATTACATGTGGACACCCAGAATAAAAGCTACACTTTATCTCCAGGCAGTTTGTCTGGAAATCTTAATAAACGTGATTTTCAATTAAGTGATGCCAAAATACTTGCCCTGGATTATTTAATAAAATTAGGGAAAGAAAGGGGCATGGAAGAATACATTGATGAATCCGATTTTTATTTAGAAGAACAGTTTAACCTTATAAGGGGTTGGAGCCGGGTAGGAAAATTATTTGATATTGGGATTCAGGTTTCACCTGGATTTATAAGCGAATATAAGGGGGTGCAGATATGAAACCTACAGGAATTTTATTTTTTCCTGCTTTTGATTGGGCTATATCACCGACTCATCCTGAACGTGAAGAGAGATTGTTATACACCAGAGACCAGATATTTGAAGAAGGAATAATGGATCTCCCACAAATCAAAGAGTACAAGCCGGGTTTGGCTTCCTATAAAGATATAGCCAGAGTACATTTTTGTGTACCGGATATTGATTCCCAAATTACTGAAGCCCATCTAGTCTCAGCTGGCTCGGCTCTGGTTATTGCGGATGCGGTAATGACAGGTGAAGTAAAAAATGGCTTTGCCATTATCAGACCTCCAGGGCATCACTCAATGAGTGTCAGCCATGGTAACCGGGGTTTTTGTAACATAAATAATGAGGCTATAATGGTTGAATACCTGCGGCAGAAATACGGTCTTAAAAAGATCGCAATTATTGATACTGATGTTCACCATGGTGATGGCACCCAGGAAATATTCTATAATGATCCCAATGTATTATTTATATCTTTTCACCAGGATGGCAGGACACTATATCCAGGGAGCGGTTTTATGGATGAACTGGGAGGACCCCTTGCTTATGGAAGTACTATTAATATTCCACTGGCTCCAAGAACTACGGATACCGGTATAAATTATGCGATAGACCATCTTATCCTGCCAATTCTGGATGAATTTAAACCCGATATTATCGTTAATTCTGCCGGGCAGGATAATCATTACAGTGATCCACTGGCTAATATGTCCTTTTCGGCTCAGGGGTATGCGATCTTAAATTCTAAACTTGCTCCAGATATAGCAGTATTAGAAGGCGGGTATTCAGTTGAAACCGCGCTGCCTTATATAAATATGGGGTTAATTATGGCTATGGCTGGCATTGACTATTCTAATCTACGGGAACCTGATTATTCACCATCAAAATTAAAGGAATCACCGTCTAATCTGGAAAAAATAAAGCGAATGGTTGAGGAACAACTAAATGTTTTTAGAAACCGGGAAGAAACAATAGCGATTAACCGGCAAAAAGGGCAGGAATTCCATATGCAGTACAAAAATATATTTTATGATACTGATTATATCCACGAAGAACAGTATCTAAATTTACGATTATGTCCGAAATGCAGTGGTTTTAGAACTATAAAATCATCGGCCAGACACCAGACAGGACATAATTACCGGGTATTATGCATTACTATCCCGGTTGATGCCTGTGAAACCTGCCAGGATCAGGCTAGAACTGCCTACAAGGATGCTTTAAGACTGCATGACAATAACTATGATATAGTGTATCTACAGGATAGAGTAAATGATCAATACAAAAATACTGACATCTTAACAGGTAAAGAGCAGGTTTTATAATATGGAAATCAAGCTGCTTGACGATAATCTAATAAATAAAATTGCAGCCGGTGAAGTGATAGAAAAACCGGCATCAATTGTTAAGGAATTGGTGGAAAATTCTATAGATGCTGGTTCAAAGAGGATAAGTGTGCATATCAGTAATGGTGGTATAGATAGAATCGAGGTTGAAGATGATGGTGAGGGAATATCCGGTACCGAAATCCCTTTAGCATTTTTGCGTCATGCTACAAGTAAAATCAGTAGCGAGTATGATCTTTTTGATATTTCAACCCTGGGATTTAGAGGAGAAGCACTGCCCAGTATTGCATCGGTTTCTCGCATAGAGGTATTTACCAGAAAAAATGATGAGGGTGTTTGTGCGGTTATTGAAGGTGGGCAGATACTCGATACCAAACCATATCCGTGTCCCAAAGGAACCAGGATTATTGTAAAGGAGCTTTTTTATAACACCCCGGTAAGAAAGAATTTTCTGAAATCTCCGGTTACTGAAGGAAGAAATATCTATGAGGTTATGGTTAAATATAGTCTATCCAGGCCCGATATTTCTTTTACCTTCAGCAATGATAAGAAGACCTTTTTTAAGACTCCCGGCAAAGGCATACTTCGGGATGTCTTGATAGCTGTTTACGGGCATGATTTTATTTGTGGTTTAATAGATATCAGCTACCAGGGGGGGAAATATTCACTCAAAGGGTTTATTTCTACCCCGGAGGTACGCAGGTTAAACCGGAAAAATCAGCTGTTTTTTATTAACCAGCGACCTGTTCGCAGTCCCTTACTCTATAAAGCAGTTGAAAATGCTTATAAGGGACTTCTTTTAACCAGGGAACACCCGATTGTTTTTCTGGATTTTACGATACCTAATCACCTTATAGATGTAAATATTCATCCGCAAAAGAGTGAAGTGCGCTTTAAAGATGAAAAAGAAGTATTCAGGGTAGTATATGAGGTATTAAAAGAAAGATTAGATGGACTTGATTACCGTTTAACTGACAACTCTTCAGGGTTAAAGCCAGATCTAGATTATCCCTGGTTGAACCCGGCTAAAGAAAAACGTATGACGGTATATGAGCAGTCCCTTATAGATATAAAGCCGGAATTAACCATAAATAAAGCCAAAAATGAAAGTCTGGAGGTAAACCGGCAGGGAAGTGAATGTAATAATAGTTATAATATTATTGGCCAGTGTTTAGATTCGTATATCCTTTTTGAGAATAATGATTCTTTGTGGATAGTAGACCAGCATGCAGCCCATGAAAGAATTATGTTTTCTCATTTAAAAGATATTTACCAATCCCCAAAAGAGATATCTCAGGTTCTGGCATTTCCGCTGGTAATTGAAATGGAAACTAATCAGATTGAGCTGCTCAAAAAACATCAGGAATTATGCATTGAGTTAGGTTTTGAGTTGGAACCAATAGGAGACAATTCTATTGCTGTAAGGGCTGCTCCAGCCTTAATTCAAGGAACCGAAATTGAGGTATTAAATGATCTGGTGGATATTCTACAGGATGGTGATAAGTTTGACTTAAAAAACCAGGCAATGATAATGATGTCCTGTAAAAAGGCCATAAAAGCCGGAAAAGTTTTAAACATTATAGAAATGGAAAGCTTAATTGAAGAACTCTTAACCGTTGAAGAGTATAAACACTGCCCTCATGGGCGGCCTACTATAATTAATCTGTCTCACAATGATTTAGATAGATGGTTTAAGAGATAAATTGTCCAAACCATAATATTTTGATTGATATTGGATCTAACTGGGTAATAATAGTATAAGGAAGTATTATTATGCATGTTGTTGCTACCACAACATTATCAAAAGCTGAGCTTAATGAAGATTTTAAAGCATTTTTGAACGAAAGCCGGATTGAATTTGTTCCCCGCCAGGGCAGGAGTCTTACCAACCTGGCCCGGGATTACGAGGTTGAAGGTATAGTGGTATGGGATAACGAAGGCCCGGTATTATATACAGGTAACCAAAAGTTTTTTTTTCATCCTAGTATGGGCAAAAACCGGATAGCCTCATTTAGGAAATCAGGTACTGTAGATCCACTTGTTAGGGCATGTGCTCTTGAGGAAGATTCTTCATTTCTTGATTGCACTCTGGGTCTGGGAGCAGATGCTGTTGTTGCATCGTATTTTTCTCCCGGAGGTAGAACTGTAGGACTGGAATCATCAACCCCTATTGCTTATGTTGTGAAATGGGGAATGAAACTGTATAATTCTAAAATGCCCTGGCTTAATAAAGCGGTACACAATATTGAGGTGGTTAATTGTGACTATTGGACTTACTTACGCCAGATGGCAGATAACGCTTTTGATATTGTGTTTTTCGATCCTATGTTTAGAAAACCCCTGTTGAAGAGCCAGGCTATATCTCCTCTTAGATTATTAGCGAATAATGACCCTTTGGAAAAGAGTATTATTGAGGAAGCATGCCGGGTGGCGAAAAGAAGAGTAGTAATGAAAGAGATGGTTTCCAGTTTAGAATTTGAAAGACTGGGTTTTACGAAAATCCTGAGGAGCAGCTATAATAAGATAGGAATGGGAGTATTAGAGGTTTAATAAGGTAATGTTTAGAACCCAAATAAATGATGAGGTGTTTTAATTGCTTGATTTAGCAGCTATTATTGGACCTACAGCTGTAGGTAAAACCCAGTTATCAATAGAGGTAGCCCGGAGGGTAAATGGGGAAATCATTTCCTGTGACTCTATGCAGGTGTATAAAGGCATGGATGTTGGGACTGCCAAGGCTGATATTGAAGAGCAAAACAGTATTACGCATCATCTGCTTGATGTTCGTGAAATAGAGCAGGATTTTAGTGTAGCTGAATATCAAACATTATGTAAAGAATTAATTGCCAGTATAAATGCCAGAAACAAACTGCCGATACTTGTTGGCGGAACCGGTTTGTATTATCAAGCAGTAGTTGATAATTATCACTTTTTTCCTATCAAGTCAAGGCAAGAAGTTCGGAAAAAATGGAATAATATTATTGATAAGAAGGGATTGAATTATGTATATGAATATCTTAAGTTAATTGATAGAGAATATGCTTTAAAAATAAGTGTTAATGATAGGAAAAGAATAGTACGTGCACTTGAGGTCTTTGAATTAACTCAAAAGCCTTTTTCCAGTTACCAGAAAAGGGATAAGAGTACATATAATTTGGCTGCTGTGGGTCTATATTTGGATAGACAAGAACTCTATGATAGGATTAATCAACGGGTAAATGATATGTTAAAAAACGGTTTAATCCAGGAAGTTGCAAATTTAAGAAGCCAGGGATATAATTTGTCTTTTAACCCGATGCAGGCTCTGGGATATAAACAGGTTTATTACTATTTAGAAGGTTTTATTACTAAAGAAGAGATGGTAGAAGAAATTCAAAAGGAAACTCGTCGCTATGCTAAACGACAGATTACCTGGTTTAACAAGGATAAACGCATTCACTGGATAAATATTAAGGATTATCCTCGACCAGATTTACTAGTTAAAAAAATTTCGGCATATATAGAAGGACAATTTAATAGAGTGTAGAATACTAGCAAAGTATAAACTATTTGAATGGGGGACTTAATCTTAATGAGCAAAAACCAATTAAATCTGCAGGATGCCTTCTTGAACCAGGTTAGGAAGGATAAAATGCCGGTTACCATATATCTTGTTAATGGCTTTCAAATAAAAGGAATAGTCAAGGGTTTTGATAATTTTACGGTTGTAGTTGAACTTGACCAAAAACAACAGCTGGTTTATAAACATGCCATATCGACAGTAGCACCTCTAAGATCCCTGGGAATGCTTAATCTAGAAGCAAAAAATGAGAATGATTAGCCCGGTTAGCCCGGGCTAATTTTTTAATACAGGAGTTATCACCACTCCTATATGCATAATCCCGTTTATACTCTGGTTAATGGATGCTTATATTGGCAATAATAGTTATAGGACTGACCTCCAGGGTAAAAAGGGGATTTATTGTGCATACATCTTCATCTCAGATAGTACGCCGTCCAAAAGTCAAATTGACTTCCTATAATGTTAATTATTTTCATCTGCGAAATCCGTGGATTGTCGCCTGGTGGTCTCTTGCTTATCCTGGTTTTGGACACTTAACATTGGGAAGTGTAGCCAAGGGGATTTTTGTCTTTTCTGGAGAGATGTTAGTGAATTATATGGCCCATATCAATTCGGCCATAGTCTATAGTTTTACCGGAAACTTTCAACAGGCAAAAGATATCTTAGATACTCAATGGCTTCTTGTCTATATTGGAATTCTGGTTTTTGCAATCTGGGATAGCTACCGCATTACTATTGAAACTAATAAACTCTCGGTATTGGCTGATCGCGAATATGCATCTATCATTCCCACGGCACTTGGGAAGGCTTCAATCAATGCTCTTGACAAGCGGAATCCCTGGATATCTGCTGCATGGTCTATAATCCTTCCCGGCTTGGGTCAGTTGTATAATTCTGAAACCATTAAGGCTGTCTTTCTATTAGTACTCGGAGGGTTTATTCTTGTTTTTTCACATGCTCTTCAGGCAATTGGATATACTGCGTTAGGGAATTTCCAGCAGGCCAAGGCTATTGTAAACTGGCAGTGGCTTTTAAATTTTCCATCATTCTTTGTTTTTGCGATCTGGGATGCTTATCAAAGTACAGTAAATTTAAACAAGCTGTTTGATATTGAACAGGCCCAGTTTTTTAAAAATAAGTATCAAAATCCTGGTTTTAAAAAACCGGTCCTGGGAGGTTAAACCGTGTATGTATTAGCTTCATTTAATTACAGTTTTCATACTGAACTAGCGGTCAGTGAGCTGGTTGAAAAGGGAGTGAAAAACGAACAGATTTTAGCTCTGCCTTTAGAACTCAGGGGAGAGCCCCGCCGGATTATGGATACTATCCATCATTCTGACGGAGTCAGTATGATAGATGGTGGAGCAGTACTGGGAGCTGTGTTTATGATCCTGGGCGTTATCTACGGTTTCATCCTGGACTGGGGTCCGATAATATGGGGACTAATAGGTTTAGCCGCCGGGTTTCTCTCCGGATGTCTGATAGATTGTTTCTGGGGTAAAGCCAGGCAGTCAAAAAACCGCCGTAAAGAATCAATGGGGGAAGTTATTGTCCTGGTCAACTGCCGGGATGATCAATTAGAAATGGTTAAAGAGACTCTTTGGGGACACCTGGCTTTAGGGCTGGCAGTATTTCAGTAAAGGAGAATCAGTTATTAATGAATGGAAAAATCGCATCTGATGCAGTTATTCAATCATTAGAAAAGGAGTTAACCAACCTCAGGGTTGAAAACTGGATGAATGAGGTTGTTTTTCACTGGCAGTGGTGGCTGCTGCTAGCAGTCCTTATAGTACCCTGGTTAATATGGTGGAAATACGTAGATAGGAAGCACCTGCTGGAAATTTTCACAGTAGGTACAGTAATAATAATCCTATCCTCGTATTTAGATGGGATATTAACTCAGTACGAGTTATGGCATTATCATTTTATGGTTCTACCTTTTTTGCCATGCTTTCTTACAGCTGATTTATCACTCCTGCCTGTAGTCTACATGTTTGTTTACCAGTTTTTTTGCTCCTTTAAGCGTTTTCTGCTGGCTATGACAATTGTGTCAGGTTTTCTAGCCTTTGCCGGAGAACCGTTTTTAATGTGGATAGACGTCTATGAAATGCACGGCTGGGAACACTATTACTCGTTTCCTATTTATATAGCCATAGGAATTATAGCCAGGTGGCTGGCAAGAACCCTGGCAGCTAAACAGGAATAATTAAGAATAGAAAACAGCAGTAAATCGGATAGAAAAACTCAACCGGCGGGGGCCTTTTAAGAGTTTGGTATAATATTGTCTGGGTGTATTAATCCGCGTTTAATACAATTAGCAATAAATCTGAAAAATTTTGAAGATTATAGTGAGCCAGATTGTATCTGGTGCCGTTGTTGATGGCAGCACAATCCATATTAGCTGCTAGAGCTGCCAGGATACCAGATTTAGAATCTTCGACCACCAGACATGATTGGGGTTTGATGTTTAGAAATTTACTTGCTTTCATAAATACTTCAGGGTCAGGCTTGGAACGGATTATATTGGTGCCATCCGAAACTGCATCAAAGTAATCTTCCAAGCATAGCTGTTTTAAGATGAATTTAGCATTTTTACTGGAGGAACCTATAGCCAGAAGTACCCCATGGGATTTTAGTCTATCCATGGTTTTTTTCACCTCGGGACTGAGGTCTTTAGGGGACATATTTTTAAGTAGACTCCGGTACAGATCATTCTTTTTACTGGTATAGTATTCTTTTTTCGCCTCATTAAGCTCTGCCGGATAGGATTCTAGAATTATATCCAGGCTTTTCCGGCGGCTGATTCCACGCAAACGGTTATTTATATCCTCATCAAAATAAACCCCTAATTCGGCAGCTATCTGTTTCCAAGCCCAATAGTGATGTTGGTCGGTATCACAAATAACCCCATCTAGATCAAAAATAACTGCTTTATATTTCATTACCGCCAAATCCTTTCGCTTAATAGCTTATCGAGAGATAGTAAGTCTGTCGCTTAAAAGGTATTCCTTTCCATAAACAAATATCTTTTTCTCCTTACCGTATTCAAGGGTAAATGAACATTCATTTTCTTTAACCTGAACTATAATCCAGCTGCCTTCAAAACATATTTTAAAACTGTAAGCAGTCCAGGTTTTAGGTATAGCCGGAGCAAAATGTATTCCATCTTCTTTAAGCCGAAAACCTCCGAAACCATAGACTATAACCATATAACTGCCGCCCATATTGGCTGCATGAATACCATCTTGAGTGTTTTTATGCATATTATCCAGATCTAATCGAGCTGTAATATTAAAATAGTCTAGAGCCAGGTCTAGTAATCCCAACCGGGCAGCCATAATACTATAAATGCAGGTGGAAAGGGAAGAGTCATGGGTAGTAATTTTTTGATAATATTCAAACGAATTCAGTATAGTTTCTGCAGATTGGGCATCTTCTAAAATGAAATGGGCCATAACTGTATCCGCCTGTTTACATATCTGGTGCCGATATATATGTAAGGGATGATAATGCAGCAGCAAAGGATATTTATCTTCCGGAATTTTATCAATATCCCATATTTTTTTGTGCAGGAAAGAATCATCCTGGGGATTGATTTTCAGGTTTTCGTCATAAGGTAGATACATATTCCTGGCTGCTCGCTCGAATTCTTCAATTTCGTGAAGTTCTAGTTGTATCTTGTCTTCTAATGTACTTAAGCGGTTAGTGTTTTTCAATAAATAATAAAACTTTACCGCCCAGTTTAAATGGTATTGAGTCAGGACATTGGTATAATAGTTGTTATTTACGATACAGGTATATTCATCAGGTCCAGTAACTCCATTAATATGAAACTGTCCTTTATGAAAATGGCCTACATCCAACCACAAACGAGCAGTCTCGAAAATAATTTCCGCACCTATGACCTGGATAAAATCTATATCTTTGGTTGCCAAATAATAGGCAATTATGGAGTAAGCAATATCACCGTTGATATGATATTGGGCAGAACCGGCCGGGAAAAAACCCGAGCATTCACAACCCATAATAGTTCGCCAGGGATAAAGGGCCCCGTTTTTATGTCCCATAATTCTGGCGTTTTCCCGGGCCATATCCAGGGTGGCATAACGGTACTCAATAAGGGTTTTAGAAATAGAAGAATCAGTAATGGTGAAAAAAGGATGAATGTACATCTCTGAATCCCAGAAATACTGACCCTCATAACCGTCGCCGCTTAAACCTTTAGGTGCTATATTACTGTATTTATTTTTGCCTACTGATTGAATTAATTGATATAGGTTAAAACGAATAGCATTGTTCAGTTGTACATCACCTTCGATTTCAACCATGCATTTATGCCAATAAGCTGCCAGATAAGCGGCTTGTTTTTTATACAATTCTTCTAACGGTGTAGAGAGAGCCTGAGTTATCTCTTTTTCTGCCTGTAATCTGCAGTTATCGTAACGGATAGAATCACAGAACACGGCATATTTTATAAGTCTTATTTTTTCTCCTGCTTTAGCCTTGATATCATATCGACAGATTGAGGCATCATTATATACTATAAACTCCTGCTGGTGCTGATTAGATAATTCATTTTTCACACAACTGCAAAGCATCAAGCCTGATTTTGACGTTTTGGATGAGATATAAGATGCACCATCTTTAATTTCACAGCTAAATGGAGTTAGATATTGAAAACACTCATCAGCAATACGAGGATCAGTAGGGTTAGTATAATTTAAAACCGATCCATTATGAACTGATTCAATAACTACCTGACCGGAGAAGTTTAACAGTTCTACTTCATATTCAATAGTGAACAGGGAAAGTTGCTCAAAAGAGGCCATGCGAATAACCTTTAAATGTATTTGTTTTCCTTGAGGAGAACGCCATTTAACATTTCTAACGGTTATTCCTTGCTTCATGTCTAGAGATAATCTGCTTTCTAATACGGTTCCACTAAACATGCTGAAATCTTCACCATCAAAACTTATCTTGATGATTTGAGTATTGGCTACGTTTAAAATAGTTTGCTTTTCATCTA
This sequence comes from uncultured Syntrophomonadaceae bacterium, assembly GCA_964482585.1. GTDB lineage: Bacteria > Bacillota > Syntrophomonadia > Syntrophomonadales > Syntrophomonadaceae > CAYZYO01. The sequence goes on from CAYZYO010000013.1 coordinate 14,484, forward strand.
CTAAGCCATATAGTCTTTCTGCCTGAGGTTGTTTTGCATAGTCATAAAACCCATTGATATATTGACTTGGGGTAAAATTGTATTCTGCAGGGTAGCCTTCTTCGAAATCGTAACGAATTCCTATATATCCATTAGCATTATGGAAAAGGACCTCATTTAGATTCAACTGATACCTATCTAAAGGGTAGTTGATCAATTCGTAAATAAAATCTGTATTTTGCATATAATCACCTATTGATTATTATTCATATTATTTATACTTACCAATTTGTTTAACAGCCTGCGCATAGACTGCCAGGATTTTAACTGGTATTTTGCATTAGTATCTTCTATTCCAATTTTAACCGAAAAAGAACCTGGTGGCAGGGATAAAAATAAATCCTCATCAGTATAATCGTCTCCGGCTCCGAGAATAAAATCAAAATTATTATGCTGAATAAATAATGAGGATACATATCCTTTGTTAACTCGAGTATCTTTAACTTCCAGTACTTTGTTACCTTCCTGAAGCCCCAAGGTTGTAGATCGGGTTAGAGCCATAAGATTCTCTCTTATCTCACTCAACTTGACTGCCAGCATTTCCGGTTCACATTGCCGAAAATGCCAGGCAATAGAATAGTCTTTTTCTTCAATAAAGGAACCTGGCGTTCGATCAGTATACGATACCAGTATAGGGCGAACCGAATCTTTCCAATCATTATCCAGTGATACGGTCATAATCCATTCTTTTTCTTCTGGATTGCGCAGCCACAATCCATGTGAAGCTAGAATATGTATATTAAGGTCTTTAAACCATCTTTCCAGGATGTATTTATCGCGTCCCGAAACAATAACTACGGTATTTTTTGGATCATCTGCCAAATCCGATAATAGCATTCTTAATTCCTGATCCGGTTTAGCCTGTTCAGGAATGGATTTAAACCCCACCAGGGTACCATCATAGTCCAAAAAAAGTGCTCTGTTTTGCGATAGCCTATATGCGTTTTCTATTCTATAGGTGCGTTTTTCGATATCGCTTGCTGATATGCTTGGGGGTAAATCTGCAACGGTTGCATTTAAGGTAGTTAAAAACTCACTGGCCCAAAAATTAACATTATAACGCTGTAGACGTTTATGCATCATTTTATTTTTAGCTATTTTTTCGTCCTGCGGCATTTCCAGGGCAGTTTTGATACCTGAAGCAATGGCATCACAATCATAAACATTAATAATAACCGCTTCAGATAATTCACTGGCTGCACCTGCGGTTTCACTAATAACCAGCATACCTTCGTAATCGGTCCGGGATGCAATATATTCTTTGGCTACTAGGTTCATACCATCTCTTAGTGGTGTTACTAGTAGAACATCAGCATGTCGATAAAAATATATTAAGTTTTTTTGGGTAAATGAACGGTAAAAAAACCAGATAGGCATCCATGAAACCGTGCCATATTTACCATTTAACTCGCTAACTGATTTTTCAATTTCTTGCAATAATTCCTCATAAAAATCGACCTCTTGCCGCGAAGGGGCTACAATCAGGTAAAACCTAATTTTTTCATGATACTCCGGGTATTTATCAAGAAAGTGCCAAAAGGCTTTTATCCTTTGTGGGATGCCTTTTGTATAATCAAGGCGATCTACAGATAAAATAATTTTGTAGTCTTTTGCCTGTTCGGCAATTTCTGCAACTTCCTCCCACTCTTGCAAGGTATATTCTTTAGAAAAATAGTCATAATCAATGCCCATAGGAAAAGCATCTACTAGAATATTTCTTCCTTCATAATTAATTTTATTAAAACTGTGTTCTAAACCTAATAGTCTGCGTACACTGCTGAGAAAGTGCCTTACATAATCGTAAGTATGAAACCCTATTAAATCTGCTGCTAAAAGACCTTTCAATACGGCTTTACGCCATACCAGCATTCTGAAGGTTTCAAAAGAAGGGAAGGGTATATGTAGAAAAAATCCGACTTTAGTATGGGGATACTTTTCTTTAATCAGCTGAGGTAATAACATTAATTGATAATCGTGTATCCATATGATGTCGCCTTCTTCGACGATGGACTCGAGTACCTGAAAAAATTTATGGTTCACTTTCTGATAGGCTATCCAGGGTAGCAATTGGTTTTGGGTTTTATGGGTGAAATAATGAAATAGAGGCCATATGGTGTTATTACAAAATCCATAATAGTATTCATCAATTTCTTGCATCGATAGAAAAACAGGCAAACATTGATAGTCGTTTTTTAGCTGGTTGAGAATGAGATTTTTATCCTCAATAGTGAGTTCTTCTTCGGCTAAGCCCAGCCATCCTATCCAAATACTACCCGATTGCTGGTGATAGCTTTTCAACCCAGTAGCAAGCCCACCGATACTTTCGTTATACTCAAAACCAACTGTTCCTTTTTTAATTGTTACTGGTAAACGATTGGAAACAAATATTATTCTTTTTCTCATGATATACACTCCATATCTGGTATATGTTCATTTTAGATAACATTACTTAAAAGGTCAAAACATTGATGTTATTAGATTACGTCAAAATAATTTGGGTTTTTAAAATAAATAATCTCCTAGGGTTATTTTGGCAAAGAACTCCTGATAACATCATTTAACCACGAAACAGATTAAATTGATAGTTCACTTCTGAAGGAGTTCTTATTGTATTCTTAAAGCTACTATTACTATATTGATAGTACGAAAATAGATGCTTAATGTAATCACCTTACTTAGATAAGTTGGCCATGCACTGGTTTCGGGAAAACCGCAGCAACCGGATAGAACCGTAGAGGCGACTTCAGTCGACGCTCTGACACTCTGAATTCCGGCTGGCCGGAGACTGAAGTCTCATCTACGATACAAGATTGGAATTTTTGTAGTGGAATTTGTTAAAAAACTTGTCGCCTGGAGAAGGAATCTATTATACATTGAAGAATAAATATTTTTCGGGGGCATACCACATTCCTCTCTGTGTAAAGTTGAATACAGATTGGCATACTGTGATTAAGACCTGCTTAAATTTCAGATTAAGAAGGAGTGCCCTTAAATTATTTATATTACTAGATAAGGGAGAGAGGATATGGATAATAGAATTGCCGTAGTAGCCTTTGGTGGAAATGCACTTCACCCGGAACATCAAGTAGGAACAGTTGAAGAACAAGAGATTAACGCGTCAGAAGCTGGTGCAGCTATTATTGAAATCGTACGGAATGGTTATGAATTAGTGGTTGTGCATGGCAATGGTCCCCAGGTGGGCAATATGCTTATTCAAGTAGAACGAGCTGCTGACGAGGTTCCCCCCTTACCCTTATATACTTGTGTTGCTTGCACTCAAGGTTCAATTGGTTTTATGCTGACTAATTCCTTGCGTAAGGAGTGTGAAAAGCTGGGGTTGAACAAAGAGACTGCCACAGTGATGACGACGGTGGTAGTGGACGGAGACGACCCCGCGTTTCAGAGACCGACCAAGCCGATAGGGCCTTTTTTTAGTGAAAAGCATGCGCAGAAGATGGCGAAAGAAAAGAACTGGCAGGTAGTTGAAGACAGCGGCCGTGGTTACCGGCGAGTAGTACCATCTCCGGTACCCTCCGATATACTGGAGAAGAAAGTTATTCAACAAATGGTTGAAAATCATAATATTGTTATTGCCTGCGGTGGCGGGGGAATCCCAGTGATGCTTGAGGACGGCGAAATAAAAGGGGTAGAGGCAGTTATTGATAAGGATTATGCCTCCAGCCTGTTAGCTCAGGAAATTGGAGCAGATCTTTATGTAATCCTGACTGGGGTTGCGCAGGTTTCAATTAATTTTGGCAAATCGGACATACAGTACCTGGATACTATTACCGTTAGTGATGCCAAAAAGTACATGGCTGAAGGGCAGTTTCCACCCGGAAGTATGGGGCCGAAAATAGCAGCTGCCATAAAATTCATTGAAGCAGGGGGCAAAGAGGTACTCATTACTTCGGCTGTTGAACTGGGTAAAGCTTTGCAGCGGCAAGGTGGAACCTATATTGTCCGGTAAGGTTTAAATGGCAGAATGGTTATGTACCGTGGCCCCCGATTCACATACGGAAGTGGCCCAAATTTTAGACCCTTCTACTATGTTCATTTCATCCTCCTTTGCTATGATAAAAGCTGTTTTATTTCCAGCTTAATCATAGCTCTTTTGGAGGATTGTGGTAAATACTGTTCAATCTTATTTGTTGTTTTCTGTTCATTTTAGTTTATCAGTTACAGTAGCACCCCTCTGGTAAAATTTTAAAGGCGGAAACCCGCCTAAATCATAGAGCAGGATGTTTTTGGCAAATAAAAGGGAGTCCAGAGGGTGTAGGGGTTCTCATGTAAAGAGAATCGTGGAATAAATGCGGACTCTCTTATTAAAGAAAATTTTTACTCTTAAGATAATAGCCAAAATGGGCACAAAGTTTATATAGTCTGATGATCTATAAGGATATTCTCCAGAATTGAGGGTTTAAGGCTCTCCTTAGATAAGTTTCATGATTTTTTCTTATTTTTGTAATTATATAATTGGAATATTATCATTAAAATTCCTTGCTGCATTATCTCAATCTTCTCTTCGTTTGTTATTTCACCTTGCCTTTCTGCTTTATCAACATCTTCTAAAGTCTGGTTTAGTATCTTTCTTATCTCGTGTTCCGATAACTGAATACAAGGTTCTTTATGATTACGAATATTACTTATGCCATACAGATAATCAATAGAACAATTAAATAATTCAGATAGTTTTATTATCGTATCTGCATCTGGCTTTCGTACCCCTTTTTCGTATTTACCTATTGTTTGTCCGGTTACTCCCAAAATAGTACCAAGATGCTTTTTAGTCCAACCTTTTCTTTTTCTCTCGTCTGTGAGCCTTTTGCAAAATATATTCAATACAGATCAATTCCTTTATTTATGTAATATACAGAATCGTACCAATTAATAGGAAAATAGTCATAAAATGAGCCAAAAAATCTAATAATGTATTGCTATGTTCGTAACGGCACGTTATAATAATATGATAACAATGGCAACATAGTAGGTGCCATTGAGATTATCCGTGACATCAACGAGTATAAACAAATTGCAGAAAAAATAAACCTACTAGATAGATTAAATTTAGTAGGTCAAATGGCTGCCAATATAGGTCATGAGATCAGAAACCCAATAACTACTGTACGCGGTTTCCTTCAAATACTGCGTGAAGACACAGATAATGCAGATAATATTGAATACTATGATATTATGATTGAAGAGCTAGATAGTGCTAATTCTATAATTACGCAGTTTCTTGCTCTAGCTCATGACAAAATAGTAGTCTTAAAAAGACAAAATCTCAACTCCATAATTGAAAGCATATTACCATTAATCACGGCCAATGCCATACCTTCTGACAAATACATAAAACTAGAATTACAGAAAGTTCCTGACTTATTATTGGATGAAAGTGAAATTTACCAGCTTTTACTCAACATGGTTAATAATAGCGTCGATGCTATGTTGCCAGGTGGAATTGTAACTATAGGAACATTTATGGAAGGTAAAAGTGTAGTTTTGTCTATAAAGGATGAGGGTAAAGGCATTCCCCAAGAAGTGCTTGATAACATAGGTACTCCTTTTAATACTACCAAAGAGAATGGAACAGGTTAGTATCCTTAGTTTTTTAGTTGAGAGGGGCTCTGCGACTGGGTATTTATTGCGCGAAAATATTTTATAACAATTTACTTCTAATAATATTCCGTACATCAAGGGGGCACAAGAGGGTTAGGGCATTGGTTTTGAGGGCAAAAGTTTTGATTTTGAAGTGAAATTGAGCAAAAACCAGACTAAAAATGTGTATTTTATAGCCTGCTTGAAGATAAAATTGTGTTACACACCTCTGTGCATATTCAACTTATGGATGTCTTAGACTTAATTAAGAATTCCAGTATGTTAATAACATAACTACAATAATATTTCGTAAAATTGGCGATTTCTATCGCTTGAACTACGCTTTATCCATATTTGATTCTGCCTATTAGGCTAATAACACGAAGCCCGGATAAGTCATGAGATACTAATTATTTATTTACTCTTACATTGGGGAGGAAGAATCATTGCCATTATCAAATTAGCGGATTCTTTAAGATATTAACGAATTTTAAAGTGGTATCAATTGGTATAATATAAAATGTAATCTGAATTACTTTTAAAAGGAGCTGGAAAAGATGCCAATCGTAACTTCAACTGAAATGTTTAAAAAGGCTTATGAAGGTGGCTATGCAATCGGAGCATTTAATGTCAATAACATGGAGATCATTCAGGGGATCACTGAAGCCGCCAAAGAAGAGAATGCGCCGCTGATATTGCAAGTTTCTGCCGGGGCCAGGAAATATGCCAATCATACCTACCTGATGAAACTGATTGAGGCTGCTGTAATAGAAACCGGACTGCCGATTTGCGTACACTTGGATCACGGCGACACCTTTGAACTGTGTAAATCATGTATCGATGGAGGTTTTACTTCCGTAATGATAGACGGTTCACATTTCTCCCTTACGGAAAACATCAAGCTCACCAAGCAGGTGGTTGATTATGCCCATGACAAGGGTGTAGTGGTTGAAGGAGAACTGGGCAGACTGGCAGGTGTAGAAGATGAGGTGAACGTATCTGCCAAGGACTCTTCCTATACCGCCCCGGATGAGGTTGAGGAATTTGTTGCCAAAACAGGTGTGGATTCTCTCGCCATTGCCATTGGAACCAGTCACGGTGCATTTAAATTCAAAGGTCAGGCGAGCCTGCGGTTTGACATTCTGGAAGAAGTTCAAAGAAGACTGCCGGGGTTCCCAATCGTTCTTCACGGTGCTTCCTCAGTTATTCCTGAATTTGTAGATATGATCAACACTTATGGCGGCAAAATGTCCGGAGCCCAGGGAGTGCCTGAAGACATGCTCAGAAAAGCCGCTTCCTTGGCCGTATGCAAAATTAACATCGATTCTGATTTACGGCTGGCTATGACCGGAACCGTCAGAAAGTATTTAGCTGAAGACCCTGCAGAATTCGATCCCCGGAAATATCTGGGACCGGCCCGAGAGGCCATAAAACAATTGGTCAAAAACAAAATTGTCAATGTATTGGGCTGCAACGGAAGGGCATAGAAAATGCTGAGAGGATTCTTTCCGCTTGATAAATTTTAATATATCATTCAACGGCTCGCTGGAGATTTGTCTTCTGCGAGCTTTTTTTATCCGGTTTGTTAAATCCTGTTTTCAGCCTTTCCATAAATAGTAGGTAAAAGGACGTTATCCAGCACCGTGGTTCGAGCCAGGAGATTGAACTGCTGAAAAACAAAGCCTATCTGTTGATTACGGATAGAAGCCTGTCTACCTGCACTTAGCCTACGTACATCTACGCCTTCCAGGAGGTATTGTCCACTGCTGGGTTTATCAAGTAACCCCAGAATATTCATCAGGGTAGATTTACCCGAACCCGATGGCCCCATAATAGCAGTGAAGCCAACTTTTGCAATAGTTAAATTTATGCCTTTTAATGCTGCAGTGTCTTCGTCGCCAATTCTGTAAATCTTTTTTATGTCTTTTAATTCTATTAAATTGTTCATGTTTTATCCCTCTATTCTTTAAAAGTTGAATTATTGACAATTATCTTCAATAAGAGATCTCGAAAAATCTTCAATTCCTGGTCATTCAAGGGGTTAAATACTTTAGACATATTCTTAATATGAAACTGTTGAAACTCCTGCAATTTGCTCTGGCCTTCCTCCGGGAGGCTGCTTATCATTGCCCTGCGGTCGCTGGGATTGGCTTCTCTGGTTACAAAACCGGATTTTACCAAACTATCTACAAACTGAGTTACCGCACTGCGGGAAACCTGCATAACTTCCGCTATATCTGTGATATCTAGACTGCCGCGATTAGCTATGGTATGCAGCACGATTCCTTGAGCTGGTGGAATGCCAAAATCAGCCGGCGAATAGTTTTTCTGCTTGAACATCATCTGCTGTATAGAGTTTATATTTTCGAATATCTCTCGGATAGCAAAGTCTCTGTTTTGCTCCATAAAAATTCCTCGCAATTGTTAAGATGCTTATATATTAAATTTCTTGACTATTCATTCAAGCCTGACCCCATCTGCTACTGTCATAGTAGATAATCCCGTTGGCCGTGCATCAAGCGAACACGTCCTCGATCCGGTATTCTTCATAGCTGAGCAGCTGGGTTCCAGATCATCGCATTAACTGCACTGGCGGAAGGAAAATTCGTACGTAATTACTTCCCGGTAGTATACAGCTGCCGCCTGCGACTGGCTACAGGTGGAGATAAGTACATTATGACCAGCGAAAAAGAAAGCAAGCATGCTTTTTTCCTGGATAAAGACCCGGCGGCATTAAAACGCCTGGGCGAACACGAGCAGCTAGAACTCTTTGGATAAGGGGCAGGTGTCCAAGTGTCAAGCGTTCCTGTTACTGAAGTGGAAGGAGTTTGAAGTATTCACTAACCCTACCTTCTATTGACGCACCTCTCAAAATATTGATATAATATAACAACAAAATTTGAGAGGCAGGAGGTTATAATTATGCCAAGTATTAGACCTATTTCGGATTTAAGAAATAATGCAAATGCAATATCAGAATATTGTCATAAGACAAGAGAACCAGTCTATATTACTAAAAACGGCGTAGGAGATATGGTAGTAATGAGTGTTGAGACTTATGAACGTCAGCAAGCACTCATTGATTTATATACAAAGTTGGCAGAAGCTGAGGAAGAAATCGCAAATGGAGTTGAGGGCGAAGATTTTTTTGAAGTTGCAAAGAAGTTAAGGAACAGTGTACATGGAAATCTATAATATTAAAATATATCCGGTTGCAAAGCGTGACTTGAGAGAAATCATAGATTATTTAAATACCCTGTCACCAGATGCAGCCATAAGATACTATGATTTAATTATTAGTAAAATTAGTAGTCTGACAACGATGCCATATAGATGTCCACAAGTGCGTAATTCTGTTTTAAAATCAAAAGGTTACAGGTTTTTAGTAGTTGATAACTATATTGTATTTTTTGTTGTTCAAGATGAAACCGTACAGATAAGGCGAATATTGTATAACAAGCAGAATTATGAGAACTTATTATAGGAATACAGAGACGTTCTTTCCTGGGCAAACCAATGTCTTGCCCTTAAGCCTGCCTCTCTTTTTCATTCAGGAAGAACATTACTGATTTTATTGCTTCTATATTATCTTCCCGATGTGGTTTTACCAGCATTTCGGCTTCAGTTATTACCGAAATACTAGACTTCAGGCGACCAATTTCTATTATTTCAAACAGGGGGAGCTAATAGATCGACGAATTTGGAAACGCCGTCAAGAAAGTAGATTATAGTATTGGTGTCGAGTGTAATATTAGTATGTGTAGAGAGGTTCTATGAATTGATCTACTTTTGCCATGAGGTACGTTCCGTTTCTACGTAATTATCTGCCTCGGTGGTGTTCTTTTCCTACAATCCCCGGGTAACACCCAGAAAAGATTGGGTTAAGTTCTCTGGCCTGACTCCTTTCTTTCAGGGAAAAAATACCTTAAAATTAAATAGAACTTTAAATTACTTGTTTAAGAGGAGATTATAATGACCTTATCGTTTGGCCTGTATGAGCAGGTGATTAACAAAATGATTGAAGAATCTCTGCAAAAGCTGGACACAAACCTGGCTCAAATTGAAAAAGGTCCGATAGATGCTGCAGAATCATCAAAGATTTTAGCTGATTACCTTACTATTATTCTTCGCCAGGTCCTGAACTTCATTGATAATGAAGAGAAAATGATCCAGAACAGGGTACAGTTATGTAACGATATTCTGGATTGGATAATATGTGGTATAGAAAGCGGTCATTATGGGGTTCGCCATAAAGAGGAAATGGCACTGTTGGTGAAAAAGCATTTGATTCATAATGACGGCAAAATGCTTCTAGCCCTGGTAGACAAGAAAAATATCCAGATAAATCAGGCTCCACAAGTTAGACCGGATACTTCTCTGGCAGAAAATGCACTATTTACTGGAGCTTTGCAAGAACCAAGTATGATTACCGAACTCGGTAAAGAAATATTTAGCGCTGACCGGATCGATTTTTTGGTTTCGTTTATTAAATGGAGCGGCTTACGCCTCCTTATGAATGCGTTAGACCAATTTACTGCCCGCGGTGGAAAGCTGCGGGTGATTACTACATCATATCTTGGCGCGACGGATTTTAAAGCGGTTGATTTATTGAGTAAGCTTTCAAATACAGAAGTTCGTATTTCTTATGATACCGAAAGAACCAGACTCCATGCCAAAACCTATGTTTTTTGGCGTGATACCGGTTTTAGCACGGTTTATATTGGTTCCTCCAATGTTTCGCAGGCAGCTATGACCAGCGGGCTGGAGTGGAACATTAAACTTTCAGAATATGATTCCAGGGATATATTGGACAAGGTTAATGCCACATTCGAATCCTACTGGCACAATCATGAATTCATTCCCTTTATTCCCGGATTGGATGCTGATAGATTGCGTAGAGCCTTGAAATCCGAACGATTCCAATCTGATGATGAGAAAAATCAGTTTGCCTTTAACTTTGATATTAACCCTTACTATTACCAGCAAGAAATCCTGGATAAACTTAAGGCAGAGCGAGAGCTGCACCATTCATATAAAAATCTGGTTATTGCGGCAACAGGTACAGGAAAAACAGTAATGGCTGCTTTTGATTATCGTAACTTCTGCAGGGAACACAATAAAAACCCTAACCGCCTGCTCTTTGTGGCCCATCGTAAAGAGATATTAGAACAGAGCCGGGACTGTTTTCGTGTTATTTTAAAAGACAATAATTTTGGGTCACTCCTGGTAGGTAGATATAGACCAGACAGCTTTGATCATTTATTTGTATCCATTCAGTCACTAAATTCTAAAGAACTGACTGCCATAACTCCCCCTGATTATTATGATTATATCGTTATTGATGAATTCCATCACTCAGCTGCAAAATCTTATCAGGAATTACTCCGGTACTATCAACCAGGGATATTACTCGGCCTTACAGCTACCCCGGAACGTGCAGACGGGCAACCTATTTTGCCTTATTTTGACGGAAGAATAGCCGCAGAGATGCGGCTTTATGAGGCAATTGAGAGAAAACTCTTAAGCCCTTTCCATTATTTTGGTGTTACCGATAGTGTGAACCTGAGTCAGGTTCGATGGACTGCAGGAAAGTATTCTGATAGTGAACTCGAAAACCTGTTCGTATTAGATGCCTTTGTTGCCAGGCGGCGTGTAGCCAATATTATTCAATCCATAGAAAAATACTGTAATGAAATATCAGAAATTATTGGTATTGGATTTTGTGTATCTATGAAACATGCTGAATTCATGGCAGACTGCTTTAATCAAGCCGGTATTTCATCTGATTATTTGACAGCAGAATCTGATGACTGTACCAGGGACACGGTAAAAAAACGATTAATCAATCGGGATATTCATTTCATTTTCGTAGTTGATTTGTATAATGAAGGTGTCGACATTCCGGAAATTAATACGGTTCTCTTTTTGCGGCCAACAGAGAGCTTAACCGTATTTCTTCAGCAGCTTGGTCGAGGTTTGCGTTTAAGCGAAGGAAAAGAAGCCCTAACTGTTCTTGACTTTGTAGGTCAGGCTAACAATAAATTCGATTTTGAGCAGCGCTATAAAGCATTGCTGGGAAAAAGTCGCCGGACTGTAGAATATGAAATCAAACATGATTTTATCCATTTGCCCCGTGGGTGTTCCATACAGTTAGAAAAACAGGCACAGGAATACATCCTGGATAACATTCGCAATACCATTAACAATAAACGCAACCTGATTCATAAACTGCAGGATTATATTCAAGTATATGAGCAATTCGATCCCAATGAATTCTTCGAAAGCTATTGTGTTCAAAGGGAAGATGTTTACGTAAAAAAGTATACCCTGACCTCATTGGCAGAGGAAGCCGGCTTGCTTTCATCTGAATCTAAACGGGAGTGTCAATATGATGTTATGATAGCCAATGCCTGTGTAAAGCTTAACTTTGCCAATTCCCGCCGCTGGCTTGGCTTTTTACAGGATATTCTCCCCATTATTCGTTCTAAAAAGGGCAAAGAAATGCCAGAATTATCAATTGAAGAACGCAGTATGTTAAATATGTTGTATTACACCATATGGCAAAAAGGACTGGCAGAACTGAATTATATTTTTTACTCCATTGAAGAAGCTATTTACGAAATAATTCAAGACGATTTAATTTATAAGGAACTAATGAGTCTGCTAACATACAGGTATGATAGCATTGATTTTGTTGATAAAAAACTGGACCTGGGCTTTGTATGTCCACTGGATCTCTACTGCACATACACCCTGGATCAGATTCTGGTAGCATTAGGGCGGCATACAGATCAAAAACGAAAGCATTTCCGGGAAGGTGTACTCTATTTACGAGACAAAAACCTGGATGTATTTTTTGTTACCCTGAATAAATCTGATAAAGATTATTCACCTTCCACAATGTATCATGATTATGCTATCAATGAAGAACAGTTCCACTGGCAGTCCCAGAGCACTACCAGTGTTCAATCTCCTACCGGGCAAAGATATATCAACCAGGAAAAGAACCAAAACAATGTCCTGATTTTTGTGCGCGAATACAAAAGAAAGGGTTCAATTGCCATGCCCTACGTCTGCCT
>CAYZYO010000014.1:0-26991 GCA_964482585.1 uncultured Syntrophomonadaceae bacterium
TTTTAGCAGTGGCTGAGAGCATCACCAGCATAGAATCGGCTGCTCTTAAAGCAGCAACCACCTCAAAGTAAAAATCTGCATAGCCCGGAGTATCTAAAACATTTATCTTATGATCCCGGTATTCACAGGGTACCAGTGATGTACTTATAGTAATTTTCTTTTTAATTTCTTCAGGATAAAAGTCAGCTACGGTATTTCCATCATCAACCTTACCTAACCTTTTTATAACTCCTGTATTAAAAATCATGGCCTCTGCCAGAGAGGTCTTGCCTGTCCCTCCATGACCCACCAAAGCTATGTTGCGAATTTCACTACTAGGGTAACCCTTCATCAAATAACCTCCTCAAAATTTCTATAGCTGTAAAAATGGTACTATACTTTTTATAAACTAGCAAAAACTTTTAATTGTTTTTTTGAAATATATAAAAAATACAATAAAGAAGCAGCATTACAATAATAAATAGGATTAATTGATATATCATAACTCCTCTAAAGGAATCTACTATAAGTGTAAACACCACCCCTAATGCCAGGGGGAAAAGCACCAATTTATTAAATGGCTTATCAGGATAATCAGGATCTACTCTCTTTTTACTGAAATATGAAGAGTTCAGCAGTAAAAAAAATATTCCGGTGTTTATAACAAAGCTAAGAAATGTCATCTTTATCACCATTTAATTTTTCCAGGTAACACGCAAAAGATTCCCTGAATTGTTTAATAAGCTCATAATCAGTTAAGTCCAGGTGAATAGGTGTTACACTAATCCAACCTTGTTCTACAGCAATTACATCACTATCTTCTTCCTGGTATTCGTCCACAACTCCCCCTCCCAACCAGTAGTATGTATTTCCACGGGGATCCTGTCTTTCTTCAAACAGGTTATCATAGTTTCTTACTCCTAGTCTGGTAATCCTGATACCTTGGATAGCCTGCGGAGGGATTGCCGGAATATTTATATTAATTAAAGTTTCCTTGTCTAACCCTTTTCTCATAACTGTTTTAACCATTTGTTTTGTTATACGGGCCGAAAAATTAAAATCCATGTTCTTATCATAAGAATTCAGAGAAATCGCAAAAGAGGGCACTCCCATAATAACTCCTTCAGCAGCTGCAGATACAGTTCCAGAATATAATACGTCGGTTCCCAGATTAGCTCCATGATTAATCCCTGACACTACCAGGTCAATCTTATCTGTTATTAATTTGTTAATTGCCAGCTTCACACAATCAACCGGGGTTCCTTCAGCCACCCATCCTGCCTTAATCCCCGGAATATTCACCCTGGCGACTCTAATGGGATCAAATACAGTAATAGAATGCCCTGTTCCGCTTCTTTCACGATCAGGTGCAACGACATAAATTTCGGCTATTGAACTCAATTCCTTCATGAGAGCTTGAATACCCCTGGCATTAATGCCATCATCATTACATAAAAGGATTCTCATTCAAAAGAAACCTCCCGTTCCATAACACAGATTTCCTTTATTGGCCAGTATACTAAAAAAGCTTTCCCTTTAATATGGTCCCTGGTCAACCAGGCATTCCACCTGTGACTATCGAAACTATTGTTTCTATAATCACCTAATACAAAATAAGCGTCTTCGGGAACAACTACCGGTCCATACTCATAATTAATAGTTTCAGCTAGATATGGTTCAACCAGGGAACGTTCATTAATATATACCTTTCCATCTTTTATTTCGACTGTTTCTCCGGGAAGCCCTATCACCCTTTTAATATAATCAAAATTCGAATTAAGAACATCAGGAGGATCAAAAACTACAATATCTCCTCTTTCAGGGTCCTTAAAATAATATATGAATTTATTAACCATAACTCTGTCCTGCAGCTGTATAGTCGGCAGCATTGAACCAGTCGGTATTATTCTCCCTTCAATAACAAAAGTCCTGAGAATCATTGCCAGAATAAAGGCAATAACAATAATACTTATAGTCTCTTTAATAAATGCTCCTGCTTTTTTACCCATAACTCACCCCAACCATCTAAAATTTATAGATATTAATTGTCATTTCATTATTATTTTTCCCTTTAGTTAAACCAAACATAATATTATTCTGTTTCACATTCTTATTCAAAAAATCAATTATATATACAAGTTCCGGGTTGGTGCTAAAACTCTTAGATGCAATCAGCTGTAGTTTTTCTTTCTCCTCCATAATCTCCTCTCCTTCCCCTGTATAATTTTAAGTTAAGCACCTCTTATTTACAAGTATCACCAGAATAAAACCTGGTTTTTCTGGCAGTTAGTATTGAGAGTTTGCCATAATTCAAGAATGGTTCCACTGCGAAAAGTAGTATGTATACATTATATACCGTAGAGGAGACTCAGTCTCCCTTAAATACTGTTATTATTTGACTAGCAGGAGACTTAATCTCCTCTACGGATGCAAGAATTCTAATGATATAAAATCAGTGTCATGCAAATCTTTAATTGTTAAACTTCACCCCCCTTACTTTGCACCTCTCTTCATATATTCCTTCCAATTCCTTTCTATAACTTAACATAATGTTTTGAGCAAAAGATTTAATATCTTTTATTCCGAGTTCTTTAAGCCCCAGGGTTTTGACCGGTTCATCTCTGGTATCAAGATTGATTCCAGTATAAAGCAAGGCTGATACTGTAGAACTTATTGCTATTGCTATTGATAATCTCCTTTTATTCGAATACAGGTCACCACCTATACGAGTTATTCTGATACCGTATTTCTCGAGTTCTTCCTTAATCGAGACTATTAGCAGTCTTTTCCGATAAACAGCTATGTCTAAGTTATTATCAAAGTGTTCAATAACAAAATGAAGCATCAGGTCTGAGCACGTGAAAACCTCCCCGCTTTGATCCTTTATCTTTAATATATTCTCAAGTGGTATATCCGCATTACCTATAAATGATACAATGGAGTCTGATTCTAACTTAAAGTTTTTATATATCCAGTGTGGTTCAAATTGGCTTCCTGAATAATCAAGTTTATTATTTACATACAGTGTTTGCATCAACGAGTATCACCCTCCTTCTTAATAAGCTCTGGTTAACTCTATTACGGTTAATTATTAGCTAATTTAAAAATTTGATGCATAAAAATTACAAATTAAATCTGCACTTTTAATTACTTTTCCCATCATAAATTGAAGTTACACCCTGTGTTTATTGTATAAATAGCCGGCCAGCAAATTCGACAAATTATTCAAGATATTCTTGATGTCATAATTACAAAAAAATGCTATATTTTAATTTGGTGGATAAATAATTTATTTTTATATGTTTGGAGGAATTTTGCTTATATGAATATTTGGATGAAACAATATGCAGAAAAGCTTTTAAGTGCCGATGAGGCAGTAAAAATTGTCAAATCAGGTGACTGGGTAGAATATGGTGAATTTGTAATGCAGGCTAAAGACTTGGATGCTGCACTTGCTCGAAGGAAAGATAAATTAAAAGATGTTAAAATCCGTACTACAACCATAATGATGACTCCTGAGATAGTCAAAGCTGATCCTGAAGGCAAACACTTTATTCTTAATGACTGGCATTTCTCAGGCTTTTCCCGGGCATTGCAGGATAATAATCTATGCTATGCCGTTCCTTTCGCCTACCACGAATCTGATAAGCTATACGATATGTATGCTGAGATTGATGTAGCTTTTATTCCAGTTGCCCCAATGGATAACCATGGTTTTTTTAACCTTGGAACCTCAAATTCACATACCCTGTTTTCAATTAAAAAAGCAAAAAAGGTAATACTAGAAGTAAATACTTCGATTCCTGTCTGCTGCGGTGGAAGTCATGAAGCGGTTCATATCTCTGAAGCTGATTATATAGTTGAAAGCATTACTAACCCACCTCTGCTGGAACTTCCCTCCATTCCAATAAGCGACGTAGACCGGAAAATTGCCAGTATTATCATGGAACAGATGGAGGATGGGGTGTGTCTGCAGCTGGGTATAGGGGCTATGCCAAATTCTGTAGGAGCAATGATTGCCGAATCTGATCTTAAGGATCTAGGTGTCCATACCGAAATGCTCGTCGATTCTTATGTTGACATGTATAATGCAGGAAGAATTACAGGTGCAAACAAAGCCCTGGATAGATATAAAATGGCGTATACCTTTGCTATGGGCACTAAAAAACTCTACCAGTTTATCCATAACAACCGGGTCTGTGCCAGCTATCCGGTATCTTACATAAATAAACCATATAATATTGGCCAGAATGATAAGGTCTTTGCTATTAACAATGCGCTTGAGGTAGATTTATACAGCCAGGTAGCATCAGAATCTACAGGGTTCCGTCAAATATCGGGGACCGGAGGCCAGTTTGACTTTATTTTCGGTGCTTTTCAATCAAAGGGCGGCAAAGGCTTTTTATGTCTTAGTTCAACCACCAAATTAAAAGACGGCAGAATTGTATCGCGAATTAGACCCACGTTTTCCCCCGGAACCATAGTAACGGTTCCCAGATCTTTGGTTTCTTATATAGTCACTGAATATGGTATAGTAAATATGAAAGCAAAATCTACCTGGCAACGCGCCGAAGCATTAATTAGTATCGCCCATCCTATGTTTAGAGATGGTTTGATCAAGGAAGCAGAAAAGATGAATATCTGGCGTAGAACTAATAAAATAGCGGTCGGTTATTAAAAAGGTTTATCTCTAGTTTTTGAGGGGGAGATTTTTTTGGTTATTGGACTGGTGTTTCTGGGATTAGGAATTGTCATGCTGCTCTACAGTATTATGTCGTATAATAGAGCTTGCACTAGCCTTGCCCATCTAAGAGAGGAAGACTTAGTAAGCTATTATCTAGACTTAGCAGTAAAATTGTTGCCTATGCCCTTTTGGTCTGCTGTTTTTAGTGTCTTATTTATTATCCTGGCATTGATAATAATTTTAATTAACATACCGGTGGTTTTTTAAACCCCTAATCCAGAAGTAATATACGCGTTCCTAGAGCAAGAAACAGTATTCCTAATAAATCAATATATTTGAAATCATATTTATCCATACCAAAAGCCCCTGTGCTATCAATAGCTACTGCAGTTAATATCTGGGCCACAATTATTGCAGTAGTCACATTCCCAACTCCTATCTCTGGTATGCTTCTTACGACCGCATAGATTATCAAAACATTAAGTATGCCTCCTAAGAATGCATACCAGGGTACACTTCCTATCTTATCAAGACCTTCAAAACCCCTCCCTATAAGAATTATTATCAAGGTGACACTTAGAGTTCCGATAACATGTACTAATAATGTCGACTGCCAGATACCGACTATTTTTCCTAAGACTGCATTAAAAGTCCCCTGTAAGGCCATAGCTGATCCAGATAAGGCAGCAATTACAATATATAACCAGTTCACGTACAATATTCTCCTTAAATCTTTTTTTCATATCTTCCGATGTTTTAAGAAAATTTATACTTGGTTTCGCTGCGAATATTTTATAGTTGGTTAGTTGGTTAGTTGGTTGGTCGGTTGGGCAGTTGGGCAGGGGTGGGTATAGGTGTGGATTTATAAGGTGCAGACAGATACCGGAAACAATCGTTCAATCTGTGTCCATCTATGGTTAATCACCCACTTTATTTTCATCAGCGGTTATGTCCTGCGGGAATGAATAATTAATTATAGAATTATCACGACTGCAATTATTTTTTTATAACACCTGTTCTTAACAGCAGCCTTGGGCTGTTTTTTTTGCTAATACAGTCATAAATGCTATTTTAATAACATAATTTTCAAGAAGAGGAGGTGTTATTAATGAAAAATAACCTGTCCATTGAATTAAGAGGGTTGGCCAGAATCCTATTGGTTTCAATAGTTCTCTGCTTGGTATCAGCTATTATTGTTTATTATTCCGGTTTGAGAGAAACACTTCTTGCTCCTTTGGGAAAACTAATATTAATAATCAGCATTTTTTTTGGTGGATGCTATGTTAGTAAGACCTATGGCAGTAAAGGACTGGTCCGAGGAATGAGTACGGGAACTATGTTTTTTCTTCTCATCTTAATTGCAACCCTTGTTTTCAATCCTGCCGTTGTTAGTTTAAAAACATTCTTTTACACCCTTATAATATGTATTGTATCTGGTGGTCTCGGGGGTATACTAGGAATTGGGTTGAGTGATACTAACTGAATTGTCTTTGATAAATAAACATAAAAAAACTCCTTAAATAAGACCATTTTAGCTAAAAATAAGGAGTAGATATCTCTACTCCTTAAACTCTATACCCCTAATTTTATATAAAATAACTCGTAAAAAACGAGGAAGTTTAATATAAAATACTCTCACTAATTCTCACCCCTCCAACATCAATTTTTTGCCGAAACTCAGTAATCCTAGAGGCGTTCGGTTAATACATTGTAGCTATTTAATTCATTTTATGAAGACTAATACAAAAAAGTTACTCTTATTTTAAAAACACATAGTTTATTTATCGCCTATAATATGTCTACGTATATCACACACCTCACAACAAATAACCTTTTTTATTGGTATACTATTTATAAACATCCTGGTATAAGAGCGCTTCCCCAACCGGTTATCAAGTACTATTACTGCTCCGGTATCATTTTCACTCCTGATTAGTCTTCCTATTCCCTGTTTAAACCGGACAACAGTATCAGGTATAGTGAAATTTATAAAGGCATTTTTGTTCAACAGAGTAAAGTGCTTATTCCCTGCATTACAATATGGATCAGAAGGAGGCCTAAAGGGCAGTCTCACTATCACCAGGTACTTTAATAATTCTCCTTTTAAATCTATTCCTTCCCAAAATGTCTCTACCCCCATTAAAATAGTGTTATGGCATTTAGTAAATTCATCCATTAATAATCCAAACTCACCATCTTCATATTGAACCAGGAGTCTTAAACCGGCATTATTACATATAGGCCGCAGTACCCTGCCCGCCTCTTTCATTTGTTTGCGGGAAGTAAACAGGACCAGGGTCCTCCCTCCGGTAATGGTAAAAATGTCTCCTAGAGCCCGGTAAAGCTCTTGATTGTAGGTTGAACTCCCCGGGGCAGGCATATCTTTAGCTATGTAAACACAGGCTTGAGAATCATAATCAAAAGGGGATTTCTGCAAGAGACTGGAAACCCTTTCTTTAGGAGATAATAAAGACAGGCCGGATAGGGTACAGAAGAAATCGAATTTTTCCTCTATTGTAATAGTAGCTGAGACCATTACCATACTATTTAATCGCCCATATAAACGGGAACAGAGGATTTCACCAATATCTACATTGGAAGAACAAACTGATACTGCTTTTCCCTTATTAAAATCAGCCCATACTATTTTTCCTTCATTATCAACATCTTCTTCAATTATCGTAAATGCATTATCTAAATATTCCTTTAAAACCTCGATAATAGTAATTATTTCTTCTTCTTCTCTTTTTTGTAGTTCCTTTTTTAATAATATCAGTTTATCAACCAGAAGATTGATATTCTCTTTTCCTCTTTGATATCGATTTTTTAAAACCTCAACACCTGTTTCAGCCAGAACTAGAGAGTAATGGTAACTGCTATCTGCTCCCATCTCTCTACTTAAGGACCAGAATAAACCCTCGATAAACAATATGCTCGTTTTAGCCAGGGAGTTTATATCCTCTAAGAGCTTCTTTAAATCTAAATATTTATCGGCAAGGTATTTTATATAGCCTTTATCAGGGTTTTCCTGATAATTAAGGATTCTTAATATGTCAATTGTATCTCGAAATGGAAAATCTAAAGACATTCTAGTAAAGGCTTCCCGTATAAAGGTATGGGCTTCATCAATAACCAGATATTTGTATTCCGGTAAGATACAATTATTAACTATTATGTCAGAAAGCAAAAGCGCATGATTAACTATAATAATATCTGCTTTTTCTAATTTTTTTATCATCTGCAGATGAAAACACTTTTCTCGATACCTGCAGTTTCCCTTTAAACAGGTCTTACGATCAGAAGCTACTATGTCCCAGTTTTTCATCAGCTTGCTATCCAATAAAAGCTCTCTTCGGTCACCTGTTTTAGTTTGTTCAGCCCATTCTAAAATTGATTCTATAAATTCTATCTCCAGGCCTTTAAGTCGTACTTTCCCTGTCCTGATTTTTTCATATTTGTTCCAGCACAAATAGTTGTCCCGGCCTTTAGCCTCAGCATAACTGAAATCAACTGCAATAATCTTTTGTAAGTCTATTATATCCCGTTCAATAAGCTGCTGCTGTAAGGCTTTAGTCTTGGTGGAAATTACTAATTTTTCCTTTGTGTTTACCGCCCATAATACAGATGGAACAAGATAAGCAAAAGTTTTGCCAATGCCGGTTCCAGCTTCGGCGACTAAAAACTCCTCATTTATAAAAGCCTCAGCTATCTTTTCAGATAAACAGACCTGTTCACTTCGACATCTATAACCTGTTACTATTTTTTTTATCTGCCCTTCAGAAGCAAAGTATTCCTTTACTTTCTTTATGCTAAACCCATTCATCAAATAATCCTTTCTCATAATAAAACATCCCTTGCAGAGATGTATTACCTTTCATAAGACTATTAAAAAACCGCTTCAGGCCTGCTGAAACGGAGCTTTTTCTCAGGGTAATTGTATTTGGTTTATAATTATCGGCCTTACCCTTTTTTCAACCTGTAAACCTCACTATTCCTCACTTGGTTTGAGCAAGAATACCCTAATGGTCAGGTTCTTTACAATTATTATTTTTATTAAAAACTAAACTATCACAATTTCACGTAATATCGGAACCACCTGCTTAAGATAACTTATACTTTTCCGCTTTCAAGGCATTAAAGATAGAGGAAAAGGTGAAAGACCGTATTTTCTTATATAAAGAGCTGCTATCATTTATTATTGAAAACCCCCCTGGAACTCTGGCAATATTCTCCAACTTTATAGAAAGTCCCATAGGCAGCAGCAACTAACCTATCATCAACCATCATGTCTGCATCAGTAAAATACATTTTTCTCCCGGCTTTTATAACCCTGCCTCTACCTACTATAGTATCTCCTAGTCTTGCCAGGGAAACAAACTTAGTTGAACAATCTACTGTTACTACTTCTGTTCCCAGGGTTCGTACAGCATTTCCCATAATAGCATCAGCAAGTGACAATAGCAACCCTCCATGAAGTATTCCCACTGGATCATGATCATGGTTTTCATTAAGATGCTTTTTCTCAGATTTTATTATGAGTTCGACAAATCCTTCACCTATTTTATAAGGCCGTATTCCGAGTAGATTGTTATAAGGGGTTTTATTAATAGTACTTACAATGTAGTTAAACAGTTTATCATTAATTCCCTTATTTTCAACCATTCAAAATCTCCTTTTTTGTTCATTATTATATCATGAGTTATCTGTAGTAGTCTTCAAAGTTAAAAAGTTTATGGGATCAAAGGAGAATAATCCATATAAAAAGGTTTTTTGGTTAAATATTATCCTGCTTAACAACACAAATTAGAATAGGGAGTGGCTAATATGAATAAAATCCGGGTTAATTATTTGTTTATTATAATAGTATTTATTAGTCTAATCTTTATCTCGGTACTGGCAAATACCTGGTTTGCCAGAAAAGATAAAGAAGAACCTAAACTAAAAATAACCGGACCTGAGGATAAAAAATGGTATGTCCGCTTTTCGGTAAAACGACAAAAAACCACAGCCTATGTTGAAGAAACCAATGCACCGCTAGCAGCAAGTGGACAAACATATTTCACCGGTGGAATAGCCGTACATCCGCGCTATCCCGTACAATCAGGTGGGGACCCTGTCGAACCCCTGCTGCCTTTTAATACCGTTATCTACCTGGAAAAACCAATAGTAATCCAGGGGCAAAAATATACATCGTTAACTGTAATGGATACCGGTGATGTTAATTATCGCCTGTGGAATAGTTATCCCTACTGGTTTGATGTCTACTTCGGCCCCGCAAACTATTATAATATAAAAGAGGCCCAGGCATACGGAACCCCTCTGGTTGATTATTACTGGTATGAAGAATGGAAGTAGTTTATTGTTCGTACCTGTAATGCTTGAGGAATTATACTTGCTTTCCATGGTAATTCAGGTCCTTTTTCCCCATCAAGATCTGTTGGTATATCTGGAGACACTTCTATGAGAAATTTTTCGCCTTCAAAGTTAATAACGTTTTCATCTTTTAAAAGCTGCCCTCTTCCTAGTTTAAATAACAAAGGTGGCAGCTTATATACCGGTACTGGTTTAATAGCCAAGAAATTCAGTTTGCCATCCACGATTTTTTCGTATGGAAGTATTCCTTTAAATCCTCCAACATTTCCTCCATTAAGAATCAGAAACAATAAAACCTCTAGATCATAGGCTACCCCATCAACATTTAAATGTAGCTCTATTGGCTTGATTTTAGGTATTTCTTCAATCCCTTTTAGATAGTAAGCCGCTTTTCCTAAGGCATTTTTCATATGATGATCTACTTCATGAGCAGTTTCAGTTAAAAAACCAGCTGATGCCACATTAACAAAATACTTATCATTTGCCATCCCTAAATCTATCGATAGGGTTCCTCCTTCGATAACAGCCTGACAGTATTTATTAACATCCTCAGAAATCCCTAAAAAAGTTGCTATATCATTTGACGTTCCTTCGGGGAATATTCCCAGCGGTACTTTTAATTCAGTTTTCATAAGACCATTAATTACTTCATGAATTGTCCCATCTCCGCCGGCAGCTATAATAGTATGATAATCATCAGGATCTATCCCCTTTAAGTACTGAATAATTTCTTTATTTCTTTTAATCCGCCAGGGTATCACCTGTAATCCACTTTTTTGAAATTGTTCAATTACATAGTCCAGTTTATACTTAAATAATCCTTGACCTGCTACTGGATTATAAATTAGAGATACTTTATTCTTCAATTTACCACCTTCATATATAATTATGATTAGTAAGAAAATAGACTTAATGCAGTCACCTTACTTAGATAAGTTGGCCCCGCCCACACGTTTTAGTAAAACCGCAGCCACCGGATAGAACCGTAGAGGCGACTTCAGTCGCTGGCCTAACACCCTGAATTCCGGCTGGTCGGAGACTGAAGTCTCCCCTCTACGGTATATAATGTATAAATACTACTTTGCGCAGTGGAATCAATTATATATAAGGGCTAACTATAAAGACTCTTTAACGCGTCTAAGCAGCAATCCTACACATATACTAATATTATCGGGAGTATATATCTGCAAATCCCCTTGATAATACCGGGCAAACAACTTCTTTTTTATTTCATTATCATCTAAACCATCATCTAACATCTTTCTAATACTATTAAAAGCCTCTTTGGCAGATTGTAAAGCTCGATTATAGAAAACCTGAATTTCATCTTTTACCCATATTTTTTCATGAGGAATTCCTAATACATCAGTGGGAAAACTCATTAGTCGCTTAATTGTTTCTATATACATCTCATAGCTCTGGAAAAATACCGGGAAAACCATTGTATCTGATATCTGGAAACCACCGGCATCAGATAGAAACATCACTTTATCCGTGGGTAGATAACATGCAACACCACAGGGACTATGGCCTGGAGCATCCAAAACCTTAAGTTTTAGAATTCCATCAATATCTATTACATCTCCTTCTCCTATATGTTCATTAATTTCCAGACTGTTTACCGCGGGAGTCTCAGGCTTTTCATTTAGTATTCCCTCATTAACTAGAATATCGGACATCTTATCATCCTGATAAAAAAAGTTGTTAATTATCTTAGGCTTTGACAGGATTCTGCCAGCTTCACTACTGCCTAATACCTGGGCTTCAGGGAAAATCCTGAGCAGTTCAGGAATCCCGCAGACATGATCAAAGTGAGCATGCATAACCAACAGTTTTTTAACTTTTTCCGCTCTTGTTTGTAAATCCGGCCACTGGGATTTTAAACTAGCGACTCCACCAGTCACACCACATTCCACAATAACTGATTCGTTTTGCCCCACCAGGAAATAGTTAAAATGACGGTTGCCTAACATAATTACATTGTCAGTTAACTTCTGCATAATAAATCCTCCTCCACTGGTAACAAAAAACTATCGTTATTCTCTTAAAGAGACTATGATCCAACTAAAATATCAGCACCAAACAGCATTAATTACAAAAATATATAGAATAAACCAAAATTAACTTAAAAAAGCCGGAGTTTTTTATTGGAACTGTTTTTGTAACCTATTCCCTATTAAATATTTCCTTCCATGATTTGCGTCTGTTCCAGGTCATCTACATTGATATACTTTGGTGGCAGTGATTGATAGCCTAAACTCGAAACTGCCTGATTAATTGTTTGTACACCGGGAATAACTATTTGTTTGGAAGAACCGCGGGCTAATAGCTTTCCGTTTCTATCCGTAACCACAGCTTCTGCCTTGCAAATGCTTTTTCCTGCTTTAATACGTTTCCCTTCCGCTATTAACAAGCCATCCTTGACTGCTGATAGCATATCGACCTGAACATCAAGCGATATAAATCCAGCATTCTCTTCAACATCACAATATACAGCCCAGTATGCGGCTGTATCGATAAGCGAAGAATAAACACCTCCATGAATACCTCCAAATGGGTTAAGATGTTTTCTCTCCAGATCAATCAATACCCTGGAATAGCCTATATCCAACTCTTTTACCTCCATAGATAACAGCTGGAAATACGGCCCCTGGTTGATAAGGTCAATTACTGCTTTAATGTGTTCGGGATTCAAAATTCGCATTACAATTCCTCCTTCATGAATAAAATAAGCGAATATGAACGCACATACATTCACTAAAAGCAAGTAACTCTCTTATAATTAAGGCTAATCTAGTCGTTTGCTAACAAACCGGCAGCTAATGTTTCATGGAAAGAGACGACCATTTGTATCATTTCCTTTTTACTTATTACCCTGAGAACAACCCATTTGTACAACAGGAATTTTTCCACGGCTAATATGGAGTGTGCAATTGGAGAAACCGGGATATTCTTGAAGACACCTTTTTTAATACCGTATTCAATATTTCTTGAGTAAAAACCTATAAGTCTATTTTCAAACTGTTGTAATGATTGATCAATAGGATCACTTGCCCCGGCAACTCGACTGTATAATTCAGATAAGGCTTCATTTTGAGCAAAAACTTCCATGGTCAATCGTTTGGTCTCTATAAATCTCTCATACAAATCTTTCTCTACAGTATAATACTCGCTTATACTCGAGATTATTTGTTCGGCAAAGTCCTCGAGAAGGGTTTTTAAAATATCTTCCTTATCAATGAAATAATTATAAAAAGTACCGGTTCCAATCTCTGCCCTGGCTATAATATCTCGAATGGCCGTGTTGAAATAACCCTTCTCAATGAACAGATCCAAAGAGCATTTCAATAGTTTACGTCGTCTTTCTATATTTTGCTTTTCTATTGATATTGGCATCTTGCTTCCTCCCCCGAGTGTGCGTTCGTTCACCTTAAGTTTAAGTTATTTTTTCCCAAAAGTAAATAACTTATTAGTAAGAAAATAAAGGCTTAATGCAATCACCTTACCGGACAGAACCGCAGATATACCGTAGAGGCGACTTCAGTCGCCTCTACGGTATATAAGATACGGTACCATATAAGAATTATGGATAACTGCATAGTTAAAGGTAAAATATTATAATTGTTCCAGATACCTATCAAAACAAAAACAAAATCGGTGTGAATCTGTGGTTAATCACCTGCTTTATTTTTATAAGTATTTGTGTCCTGCGGCCATGGGTGGTTAATACAAGATCTATTGTCATTGCAATGAGTCTTTCAGCATTCGTTTATCGTCGTGTGCATAGCGGGCGATAATATCCTTCGCTCAACTCTGGATGACACGAAAATGTGCTCCGGGTTCCATAAGGCTGTGATTTTTATTGACGGCTGTGTCTATCAAACTCTGATTACGTGCTTATTCTTTGAGTTATTCAGGCTTCTCAATTATAATGTTAAATGTATTCTTTTTACATTACTCGATTCAAGGAGGTTTATGCCAGCGTGGAAAAATCAATTATAAAAGACCTGTCTCTTGCACCTTATGGCCGCAAAAAACTAGAATGGGTCAAGAATAATATGCCCGTTTTAAATATTCTAAAAACCGAATTTGAGAAGACCAAACCTTTACAGGACAAAACAATAGCCTGCTGCCTTCATTTAGAAGCAAAAACCGGTTACTTATTACAAGCTCTAAAATCAGCTGGAGCTAAGGTTGTCGCATGTGCAAGCAACCCTTTATCTACCCAGGATGATGTTGTTGCTGCACTTGTCGATTCTGGAATAGATATTTTCGCTGTTCACGGCGAGAACATGAACCAGTATAAAGATTACCTGGATATGACCCTGGAATATTTCCCTGATGCTGTTATCGATGATGGAGCAGATATGCTTACTACCCTGCACAAGCAGCGACCTGAACAAGCCAGTAAGATTATAGGCGGATGTGAAGAAACCACAACCGGAATACTCAGATTAAAGGCCATGGATGCTGATAATACTCTTATGTTTCCGATTATGGCAGTTAATGATGCCTATATGAAATACCTTTTTGATAACAGGTATGGTACCGGGCAATCGGTATGGGACGGTATTAACCGGACTACAAATCTGGTAGTTGCCGGAAAAAATGTGGTGGTGGCTGGTTATGGCTGGTGTGGAAAAGGGGTTTCGATGCGGGCACTCGGCATGGGAGCCAGAGTAATCATTACCGAAATTGATCCTATAAAGGCCAATGAAGCAATCATGGATGGGTTTGAGGTAATGCCGATGCCAGAAGCAGCTAAATATGGGGATATCTTCATTACCGTAACCGGCAACATAAACGTAATCAGAAAAGAACACATGGAGGTCATGAAGAATAATGCCATAATGGCTAATGCCGGTCATTTTGATGTGGAAATTAGCAAAGGTGATCTTGAAAGCCTGGCAGTAGATAAAAAAGATATGAAAAACAATATTGAAGAGTTTACTATGCCTGATGGACGCAGGCTGTATTTGCTCGCTGAAGGCAGATTGGTAAACTTAGCAGCAGGTGATGGTCATCCGGCTGAAGTTATGGATCTAAGTTTTTCCCTGCAGGCATTATCATTAATTTATGTGATTGAAAACAGGCATAAACTGGCAAATCACGTCTATAATGTGCCTGAAGAAATAGATAAAAAAGTAGCCTGGCTAAAACTACAATCAAATAGTATTGCAATAGATAAACTAACAGCCGAGCAAAAAAGATACCTTGCTAATTGGGACACTAATTTCTAAGAGATATGTCTCTCCGACCAGCCGGAATTCAGGATCAAAGGGCGGCGACTGAAGTCGCCTCTACGGTTATCCGGTTGCTGCGGTTTTACCAAAATGCAGTGTGTGGCCAACTTTTCTAAGTAAGGTGACTGCATTAAGCATTTATTTTCGTACTAATCAATATTCTCTATGGTTAAATTCGTATAATAAAACTGCCTTTTTCACATAATAGTAGCAACATTTTTAAAGGCGGTTTTTAAGTGGAATCGATAAATAAAAGATACATCTGGATATTTTTTGGTGTATTAATCATGTTAATGGTTCTGGCATACATTTTTAACGTGATAACTGCACCAGAACAAAAACCATTAGAACTGCCTAATGATAATAACTCTGCTGAACCTGCTTATATTACTATCCGGGATGCTGATGGGAATGTTATCCTGGAGACGGGACTGCCGGTTTATGAAAATGATGAATATATCGATGAAACTAATATCCATTATGTTATTATTAGTGTTCAAGGTTCAAATGCTGTTGCCAGGGCAAAGAATAAAAAAGATTCGCTTAAGAAAAAAAACAATAATCCAGAACCAGTATTAAACTTATTCGAATTCGGCCGGCCGACACCAGAACAAAAACCTGTACATGTAGTAGTATATCACACCCATACTGATGAATCATATGTTCCCACCTCCGGCAAAGCAAGTAAACCTGGAAACGGCGATATTTTTGAAGTAGGTGCCGTATTAAAAGAAGCCTTAAATAAAGAAGGTATTAGTGCTACCCACAGTACTGAAACCCATGATCCCCACGATATTAATGCCTATCACCGGTCAAGACGTACTTTTACTAACTTACTTAAAGAACAGCCTGATGCAGCTTTCGATATTCACCGGGATTCTGCCCCTAAAGATGCCTATTTAACTACAGTAAACGGTGTCTATATTTCTCGAGCAATGATTGTAATAGGCAGATCTAATCCTAACATGCAAACTAATCTGGAATATGCCAAGAAAATTAAGGCTAAGGTAGATGAATTACATCCCGGCCTGATGAGAGGTATATTCATGGGTAAAGGGGATTATAATCAGGACTTATACCTGACAGCAATACTAATTGAAATAGGTACTCAAAGCTTATCTCTAGATGCAGCCCAAAGAGGTATGCGCTGTGTTGCCGATGCCATTATTCAAGTGTTAAATGAATAAACATAATTAATAGAACCCCGGAATACTATTTCTATGCCATGGAGTAATATCCGGTTTTTATTCTGATAATTCAATATATCATTCTACACGTCAAAAAAGGATTTTTAGACCCTTCACCACTACTCCATCCTACCATACCCGGACTAATGATATGAAAAAAGCTAATTATGCAAAAATCTTCATTCTATTATCTCTACTAAATTAAACCTGATCCTGGTATATTAGATTAATAATATATTTTACCAGGATATTTGGGGAAGGAAGAGAAATGAAGTTAGAATTAAAATGGCAGGTGCTGATTATTATCTGCCTGGGCATCTTTATGTCCACCCTTGACAGCAGTATAGTAAACATTGCCAACCCGACTATAGCCGAACAGTTTTCTGTAACCATGAATGAAATACAATGGATAGTAACTGCATATATGCTGGTGATAACAGCCTCATTGATTTTTTTCGGTAAGATGGGAGACAAAATAGGCAATAATAGAATATTTGCGTGGGGTTTTTTGATTTTTACTGCCGGTTCATTTCTATGCAGCCTGGCGGCATCACTTATTTTTTTAATAGCTGCCCGGATCATACAGGCTTTCGGGGCCAGTATGATGATGGCCACCGGAATTGGTATAGTATCCAATACTTTTCCTGCTGATGAACGCGGTAAAGCCCTGGGTATAACCGGGAGCATTGTGGGAATAGGAAATATGACAGGTCCAAGTCTAGGGGGTCTGCTGGTTGCCAATTTCAGCTGGCCGATCATCTTTATTATAAATGTCCCTATTGGATTGCTTGGATTTTATCTGGCAGTAAAATTCCTTCCTACCCAGCCGGTTGATACCAAAATTAAAGGATACGATAAAATAGGGACCCTTCTATTCGCAGTTTTTGCGGTTATTCTTATTAGTTCCCTTTCACTTGGTGAAGGTATTGTTCCTATACTCTTTTTTATAAGCCTATTGGTTTTTATAATTTTTTATTTTTTTGAAGAAAACACCCCGTCTCCTATGCTTGATTTTGAACTCTTTAAAGTAAGAAACTTTGTATTTGGTAACATTATGGCATTTGCCTCCTATATCTCCCAAAACTTTGTCCTATTCTTAATGCCTTTTTACATGGAAAAACTGCTGCACTATTCCCCTTCTTTATCAGGCCTATTTCTAACCATAACTCCAGTAGCTATGGCTATCACAGCTCCTTTAGCAGGCAGTCTTTCCGATAGAATAGGTTCCGGACGTCTTACATCTATTTCCTTTATTTTAACTACCAGTGCCCATTTAATCTTTTCCACCCTTGATTACAGTGTAAATGTATATAAAATAATTGGCGGCCTTTTACTCTTAGGTATTGGAATGGGCTCATTTGGTTCCCCTAACAGCAGTTCGATACTAGGCTCTATTCCCAGGGAAAAAGCCGGCTATGCCGGAGGATTTATGTCTACAGTGAGAAATTTATCCTTTTCCCTGGGTATTGCATTATCAGCAAGTATGTTTACCCTCCTGTTCAACACTAACCAGAAGTTCCTATCATACACTCAGGCCTATGCCTCAGCTACCGGTTCAGTTTATAGAATTGCCGCCTTAATCACTTTTTCCGGTCTGATAATATCACTTATTAGCAGCCGTACCCAAAAGGCCCAAGTTGATCCCCAGGAACATTTTTGACCACTTTGAGATATTCTGCTATAATCATTATGCAATCTAAACCACGTTATTATGCGCCCGTAGCTCAGTGGATAGAGCACCGGCCTCCGGAGCCGGGTGCGGAGGTTCGATTCCTCTCGGGCGTACCATAGGATTTAGGCACTTTCAAGGATTTTTGGAAGTGCTTTTTTGAGTTTTGACACCAATTTCTATACAACTGAAATCAAATAACGTTGGTATAATTTTTGCAATGTATTGATAAAGAACCACTTTATCCCAATTTGGATAGTTAAAATATGCTGCTATTATAAATCAACTGGGAATTGAATGATAGCAAAAATAGTGTAGATTAAGGACTAGTAAAAATAAATAACGTATTACTTGTTGTGCATTACAATTTATTTAAAAATAGCAGCTTATTTTTTCTATATTAACCCCTCCTTTCTTATCTTTTATTATTGTTGTGCCCGCCAGGTAGGCATTTGAGATATATGGTGGGCATGATTTTTTTTTGCATACAGCTTTGGAATATTTGTTATTATGTTTCTATGATTATACCTGGATAATAAGGAATATCAAGTAATTGATGGTTAAAGTTAATTATAAGAAGAAAGATTTTAATACTTCCACAAAACTTCTTTTCTATTTTCATATCAGGATTTATCCGCTTTAAAGCTGTAGTAATGCTGATTCAATGTATAGAAGTTGCAACAAATTAGTAGAGCCATTGCAACGCTTATCTATTATATATAGGTTTAACCAACAGGAGGAAAATTTTTTTCCTGGCTGGTTTGTGTCCACTAGCTTTAATTTTTACAAATTAAGCCTACTAAGTTTTTAATTTGGCACAATATTTGCTTATTTATATGTCAAGGCGCATAAGAACCAAAATTTTTCCCAGGGGTACTTAGTATGCTGATGGTTCCCCTATAATAAGCCGGTATCTTTATTAGCATAAATAATAAAGCAATTAAGTCTGAATATCTGTCTATAAGAAAAAATGTAAAATTAAGCGCCTTGTTCAATGTACCTATTAACGTTGTGTTAGAAGGAGGTGGATAGTATTTTTGAATATTTCCAGTTTGATAACTAAACATGCTTCTTTCCAGCCTTATAACACAGCAATTATTTGCGGTGATGATGGGAGAAAAATTAAGTGGTTTGATCTTGATAGAATTATCAATAAACTCAGTAATGCACTTGTTTATATAGGAGTAAAAAGAGGTGATGTTGTATCACTTTATTTGCCTAATTCACCGGAATTTATATTTGCATACTTTGCCGCAACTCGAATTGGTGCGATCATCTTACCTTTTAATCTTCTTTTTAGAACTAGAGAAATATCTTACATTTTAACAAATTCCAGGGCTAAAGTTATAATTGGATCATCAGAAGAGGTTGAAAAATATCTAATAAATTTCAGGAACCAATTTCCCGACCTTAAAAAAGTAATTACAGTAGGTAGTCCAGTAAAAGGCTGTCTCGATTTTTATGAACTAATAGTAGATGCTTCAGATGTGATTGAGCCTGTAAATTGTAATCCCGAGGATTTAGGTTTATTGGGGTATACCTCTGGCACTTCGGGAAACCCTAAAGGAGTCATGCTAACTTATGGCAACTTAAAAGCAATAGGTAATTTAAATGGAATCGCCCTGCATATCAACGATAGGGATTTATTACTTACCGGCACCCCATTTTGTCATATTTGCTTTGTTCTTTCTGTACTAGGTCCGTTCATGGTTGGTGCAGGGGTAATAACCATGAGGCGGTTTAAAACTGAACTGGCTTTAGAATTAATTGAGCGTTATCAAATTACTCACTTCACAGGCGTTCCGACCATGCTAATCTTCATGCTAGAGGAATTTAAGAAGAAACAATATAATTTAAGTTCCTTAAGATTGGTTCATTGTGCTGGGGCTCCCATGCCAACAGAATATATTAATGAAATTAGCCAAATCTTTGAGGTTAATTATTTAGAATTATATGGTGCAACAGAAACTACTTCCACTGTCAGCTATAATCGAATGGGGCATAGTAAGAGTGGATCTATTGGGCAACCAGCTTATGGAGTTCAGGTAAAAGTAGTAAACAAATCTGGCGAGGAGTTACCCCCTGGAGAAATAGGAGAAATCATAGTTAAAGGCCCTGGTATTTTTAAAGGGTACTGGCAAATGCCAGAAGCTACGCAAAAGGTATTTTATGGGGAATGGTACCGAACCGGAGACATGGGCAAATTTGATGAAGATGGTTATCTTTATTTTATTGATCGCCTAAAAGATGTAATAGTATCCGGGGGATACAATATATATCCAAAGGAATTAGAGGAGGTTATTTATCAGCATCCTAATGTCAAAGAAGTAGCTATTTTGGGATTGAAAGACCCGGTTCGAAATGAGGTCCCCAAAGCATTTATTACTTTAAAAGATGATGCGAAGATAACAGAGGATGAATTAATTAAATTCTGTTCGCAACGAATGGCAAGTTATAAAGTACCACGTTTTATAGAAATTTTGCCAGAGCTGCCCAAAAGTTCTACTGGCAAAATATTAAAAAAGTTGTTAACACAGTCCAAATAGATACCAATTGTAGTAGTTAGAGTTGTATAAAGATTTTCTATTAAAAACGATATACAGTAAAGTCTTAAAATTAGTAGAAATGTTTTATGTAAAAAGGAGGAATTCTGTGTGTTATTTAGGCATTGTTTATCGCCCTCCCAATGAGGCAAACAGCCTTTTGATTCAAGCTGCCATCGGTTGTCCTCATAATCGTTGTACCTTTTGTGCAATGTATAAAAATACTATTTCCGACCTGAAAAAAAATTAAACATTTGCATCCTAATACTGTGAATATTATCACTTGGATAGATGTCTAATAAGGATCATTGAAACTCCTTCATCTTCCGGTATAGCATAGTTCTATGAATACCTAATCGCCTGGCGGTTTCACCTATACACCCGTTACATTCAGATAATACTTGATCAATATATTCCTTTTCTATTTTTTTTAAAACGCTTTTCAAGGTTCCGGTGTATCTCCTGTTGGTATCCGTATATGAGAAATCAGAAAAGGAGGGTCTGGGTTGTGTAGTATTATCATCATAGCCATCTTTTCTCTCATTAATTAAGGCATTTGCATTCACAAAATCCAACCTATCCAATCTGTTATCTTTAGATGTTATAACCAGTCTTTCGATAACATTCCTGAGCTCTCGCGCGTTTCCCGGCCAGCTGTACCCTAACATTTCTTGTAAACCGTCAGGGGTAATAATTTTTTCAGTCGAATACTTTCTGTTATACTCTTCAAGAAATCTCTCAGCCAACGCAATTATATCGTCAGGGCGTTCCCTTAATGGAGGTAAAGCTATGGGTATTACATTAAGACGATAATACAAATCACTTCTGAATTCATTTTTCTCCACCATTACTTGAAGGTCTCTATTTGTGGCCGTAATTAATCGGACGTTTGTTCTGGTTATTCGTGTATCTCCTAGTCTCTGAACTTCCCCGGTTTCTATTATCCTTAGTAGCTTAGACTGCATTACCAAAGGCAAATCACCAATTTCATCGAGAAATAAGGTTCCTCTGTGGGCAATTTCAAAAAGTCCGGCTTTTCCCTGGGAATTTGCACCTGTAAAAGCCCCAGATACATAGCCAAAAAGTTCTGATTCCAATAACTCTGTAGGAATTGCTGCACAATTTACAGGAATAAAAGGCTCATCAGCTCTGTTACTATTAATATGAATTAATCTAGCCATCACATCTTTACCCGTCCCCGACTCACCAAGTAAAAGTACAGTGCTATCAGATTTTGCAATAAAGGTGCACTTCTCAACTATTTCTTTCATCTTTTTGCTCTTAGACACTACTTCCTGCTGTTTAATATCCTTTTCACCTAAATAGGTTACGGCTCTTTTATATTGAACTGCTCTATTTTGTTCTTGTTTAAACGCTTTAATATATCTTTCCAGTATATTAACATCACGTGAATTGACAACAACCATTATAATTTCATCGTCTTTTCCAAGAACTGGAGTGGCGGTGGCCACTATTGGATATCCGTTCTTATTTTTTAATATTCGACTGACAACTGAACAGGTTTCTATTGATTCCAAAACTACTGAACGGTCAAGCAGCCCTTCTTTCACAATATCCTTTAAATTTCTTCCTTGAATTTGCTGAGGATCAACGCCTAATAGTTTTCCTGTGGCTGCGTTACATAAAAGTACTTTGCCATGTTTATCGGAAACAAGTACTGCATCAAATGAATTATTAATAACCGTTGAGAAGTCTTTAATTGAAAAATTCTCTTTAGTCACTTTATTAATATGATTCATCTTACCCCCCCTACAATTCTAACTCCCGCCTTTCTTTTTATAATTTGAACTAAATGTAATATAGTAAACTATATA
The DNA here is from genome assembly GCA_964482585.1 of uncultured Syntrophomonadaceae bacterium. GTDB lineage: Bacteria > Bacillota > Syntrophomonadia > Syntrophomonadales > Syntrophomonadaceae > CAYZYO01. Next base: position 22,514 of record CAYZYO010000014.1, read on the forward strand.
CTAATGATTAAACATTCCTTTTCTAGTGTTTATTTGCTTATGTTAATATATGGAGTAATTTCCTTTTTATTACAATGTATTATATTATATCATACTTACCCTTTCAGAAAAGCTGAAAATAGTAGTATTAGAGGAAGCTGCAAGCTTCCCCTAATAATTTATTACGAACAATAAGTACCTGGTATTATTTTTAACATTGATATTAATTAACCAACTTTTATTACTATTGACCCTGCTATGTCACCAGCGGCACATCCTGTAAATGCTCCAATACCTCCACCCTGCACAGCTAATGCTTCAATAAGCTCTATTATGGCTCTTCCTGCAGTTGGTCCCTGGGGATGCCCATAAACCATGGAAGAACCATAATTATTCATAATCTCACGCGCAATACCAAGTTCTCTTTCAGTATTTGCATCATTTACTGCAAATGGATTGTGGGTTTTTACCTGGCTGAGATCACTGAGTTTTACGCCTGCAGCATTTACGCCTGCCACTAATGCAGGTGCCGGAGCAGCTGCCATACGTCCAGGGGCAACTCTAACTGATGCATAACCTAATATCTGTACAGGTATATTCTTATCTTTGCTCATTGCAGCAGCTTTATCCTTGGTGGTTACGATAATTCCGCAATTACCGTCTGCAGGATGGGTCTGTCCGCCAAAGGTTACTACTCCCCCTTCATCAACTGGCTTCAGTTTAGCCAGGGCTTCTCTGGTTGTCGAAGTAATTCCTTCATCCTCTTCAAGTACTATGACTTTTTTACCAGCTTTAATTTCTACAGGAAACATATAGCGTTTCTGGAATGCTCTGTCATCTTTCAGGGCATCTTTGTATTGTTCATATCTCATAAAAGTAATATCATCACATTCTTCTTTGGTTATACCTTTTTCTTTAGCTACTGCTTCTGCTGTGCGGTACATCTTCAGACCTGCACCCGGTGATGGGTCTCGGTCAAAGTTATCCAGCACGATATTTTCTATATCAAGTGCGCCTTTTTTAGGATTAGGAGAAATCAGATAAGAGTTACTGGAAGCACGGTCAGTGGAAAGGCAGAAGCATGCAGAATAGTTGCCTAATTCAACATCATTAGCTGCCAAAGCAAGGTTGGTTACTGAAGTTATACATACCTGGTTTAGCCCTATTGCAGGAATTTCTTTTTCCCGATTGGTAATAACTGCAGCAGCATAAGCATGGGCGAAAAATGTCAACTGTGAGGTTATTGTCTGTCCATAATACAAAAAATCCATCTCTGTCGGATCAATACCTTTTTCTAAAAACCAGCGTCTTGCGGTATTAGAACCTAATACAACGGGATTCTCATTCTTTAACGATCCATTCCACCGGATAAATGGTGATGAATAATATCCTCCATAAGGTATAAAAGCTTTGGTATATGCCATTTAAAAAACCTCCTTTTTCTTTAACAAGTTTTCTTAAAAATGATTCTCATTCAAAAGTGTCTTTCTGCTTACTCAGCCTAATTCATTTACACTATATACTTTGCTGCTGTGGTTACATCTGAGGCAATCTCCTGCCGAATATTAATAGTATTGCTAGGAGTATACTTACACAGTTCTTGCAGTTCATAGAGTCTTTTGACTAGTTTTTCTCCTTCTTCTAAAGATGCGACCACTTCTTGGGCAATATTGTAAACAGTATTAATTGCAGTATTTATAAATACTGTCGCCATGTTAAGCTTGATTCTGGCAGACTCCTTTCCATTTACAGTTACTGCCTTTTGAGCTCGAAGCCAAGCACTTTCCATCCCAAAAGTTAAGATTGCCATATCGGCAATTTTCCCTACGATTTCCTGGTATTTAAGAATGTTCTTCTCATATTTATCAAGTGCAGCCCCAAGAACGAATAGTAAAATATCCTTGGCAGCTTGAACTAAATCACCTTCAGTATCCCGGGTCGAAACTCCACCTGCTATCCTGGTTTGCACCTCAGCAATGTTTTCTTTTAGTGGTATTTGCCCATTTAACCCCCTGCGTATTAAAGTACTTGTAATAACAGTACGGTTTATTTCATTGGTACCTTCAAAAATACGATATACCCGGCAGTCTCTGTATAGTCTTTCAATCGGGTACTCTGAAGTAACACCATACCCTCCGTGAATCTGCACTCCCTCGTCCATTACATACCCCTGGACCTCTGTTGCAAATACTTTACTCATAGAGCACTCCATAGCGTACTCCTCAATACCATTGGCTACCACCTGTCCGCCATCAGGCCCCGAAATATCTAAACTATTCATCATACCTTCCAGTAAGCCTCCAATACGGTAAACCATGCTCTCGGCTACATACGTTCTGGTGGCCATTTCGGCAAATTTTTCTTTAATCAGGCCAAATTGTGAAATAGATTTCCCAAATTGCTGACGGTCATTAGCAAACTGAGCAGCCAGTTCTATAGCATACTTACAATTCCCTACCGCGTTACTGCCTAGTTTATAACGCCCCATGTTCAAAATATTAAAAGCAATAATGTGACCCTTTCCTATTTCAAACAAAACATTTTCTACTGGTACTTTTACATCTTCCAATATCAAAGTCCGGGTGGAAGAACCTTTGATACCCATTTTGTGTTCCTCCGGTCCAGTAGAGAGCCCTTCGGAGTCAGCATCCACTATAAAGCCAGTAAACTTCTGACGGTCGATTTTAGCAAATACAATAAAAATATCTGCAAAGCCAGCATTAGTGATGAATTGCTTGGTACCATTCAGAATATAGTGGGTGCCATCCTGGCTAAGTACGGCCCAGGTCTTAGCAGCCAGGGCATCAGAGCCAGCACCAGGCTCGGTCAATGCATAGGCTGTAGCTATTTCACCAGAGACTATCCCAGGTAAATATCTTAGCTTTTGTTTATGGGTCCCGAAATACACTATAGGCAGCTGCCCAATTCCAGTCTGCCCACCGTGGGTCATAGCAAAGCCACCGGCACGCCCCATGCATTCAGCAATAATGCTTGTGCTGATTTTGTCCATAGCAAATCCTTCATATTCCTCAGGAACGTCAGTTCCCAGCAGACCTAACTCTCCTGCCTGCATAATGAGTTCTTTATTTAACCCTTCTTTTTTTTCTTCCAGATCGTCCATTTGGGCAATAACCTTGTCCGTTATAAAGCCTAAGGCCGTACGATGAATCATTTTATGTTCGTCAGTAAAGTCTTCCGGAGTAAAAACATTCTGGAGAGCAATTGTTTCAAGGAGAAAACTTCCTCCTTTAGGTATATCATGCATTTAGTTCACCTCACATTTCTTCGGGCGGTTTGGAATCCTTTTTCCTACCTATCTATATAGCTGGGCTTACGTTTTTCTACAAAGGCGGATATACCTTCCCTGCCATCAGCACTGGCAAAAGCAGTAACAAAATTTAAAATTTCTATATCCAGACCAGAAGTAATATCCACATTTCCCCCAGCATTTATGGCTGCTTTTGCCATTTGGAGTGCTACCAGGGGTTTGGATACCAGCTTTTCAGCCATTTTCATTGTCTCATCCATAAGAGAATCTGCTGGTACAACCTTGTTAACTAACCCTATTTTTTCTGCAAAATTAGGATCAATCACATCACCAAAAAACATTAATTCTTTCGCCCTGGTTGTACCGATAAGCCTGGGAAGCCGCTGGGTACCACCACCACCCGGGATAATTCCCAATCCGGTTTCGGGAAATGAAAATTTTGCAGTATCTGCAGCAATACGGAAATCGCACGATAGAGCTAACTCGCAGCCACCACCAAAAGCGATACCATTAATTGCAGCAATAACCGGTTTGGATAGATTCTCCAATTTTGAAAAGGCTATTTTTGATCCCTGGCAAAAGTAATGTGCTTCAACCGGAGTCAGGGTAGCCATTTCCGACACATCAGCACCAGCTGCAAAGGCTTTATTACCAGAACCTGAAATAATTACAACTTTAACTGAATTATCAACCTGGAACTCATCAGCCGCCCTGACTAAATCTCGAAATACCCTACTATTCAACGGATTCATTGGAGGCCGATCAAGGGTTACAACTGCAATTCTATCTTTTATGGCAACCTGAATTGTTTCATAGGACATAGGCTATTCCCCTTTCCTTTTAGGATTCATTTTGAATTAAAACTATTTTTTATAATCATACCAACCAGCACCGGTCTTCTTACCTAGTTTGCCAGAAGAAACAATAGCCTTAAGGGTATAAGGCGGAGCCCAAAATGAATCCTTGGTTTCTTCATAAAAAACATCCAAAACTAATTTGGAAATATCAATTCCGGTAAAGTCCATCAGCTCAAAAGGACCCATCGGATAATTTAGGCCCATTTTTACCGCAGTATCGATATCGGCAGGAGTAGCTACACCTGTTTCAACAAGTCGAATAGCTTCCAGGAATTGAGGCAACATAACCCGATTTACGATGAAGCCTGGGGTGTCCTTCTTAACTTCTACAGTGGTCTTGCCAAAAGCTTGAGCAAGTTCAGATGCAATCTTGA
>CAYZYO010000015.1:0-26650 GCA_964482585.1 uncultured Syntrophomonadaceae bacterium
CGGTGGTCGCCGTATCATTACTTTGGGATTCTGGCGCTTTTCCAGGTTGTTCTTTGGCAATCTGGTTTTTTACCCAGGATGCCTGGGTATCTTCCATAGTACTCATATGATTTTTAACATTTAAACCTAAATTAAGCAAGATATTAACCATTTCCTTACTGGAAAATCCCATTTCCTTTGCCAGTTCATGTACTCTTATTTTGGCCATTCAACCACCCCCGTACTTTTTACCTCTGCACCCATCGTTTTAACTAGATTCATTATAGCTTTAGCTAAATTCCGGTCATTAACCGCTACTGCCACCCGGTAAGCTTTCCCTACACTGGTTCCAAGCTCGTATTTATTACCCAGCATAATCCATGGTATTTTTTGCTTGGTGCAGCTAGAAGTTAATGCTTCTTTAGTTTTCTCTGATATGTCATTACTCATTATCAGCAGATAGGCTTTTTTCCTTAACAAACTGGTTTTTGCTGCTAATGAGCCTGATGAAGCCTTCCCTGCCTTTTGGGCAAAACCTATCATGTTAAATATTCTTTTCACTCTATCACACACCTTAAAACTATGGAGCAATATTTAAAATCTCTTTTTCTATCTCATCCAGTATCTCTACTGGTATTTCTTTCTCAAGTGCCTTCTGTAGCCTCTTAGCTTTGACTGCCCTTTTAAAACACTCTTGATCCGGGCAGATGTATGCACCCCTTCCAGACCTTTTTCCTGTTACGTCTACTTCAATATTGCCTTCAGGGGTTCTAACTATTCTAATGAGCTCCCTCTTACTTTTCATTTCTCTGCATCCCACGCACATTCGCTGTGGAGTTTTACGAACCCTAGCCATTTTTCCTCCTCCAAAATAAAAATTTTGAAAAATTTAAGCCCTAAAACGTCTGATTCCTGCCCAAAAAAAACGTTTGCCACTAATTAATAAGTTCCAGGAAACCCAATAGTTAAATAACTAACAGTAAATAGTATACCTAGATTTTTTATACTATTTGAATACTCCCCAGACTTAGTCTATTAATCGTCTTTCATAAACCCTGCGAAATCTATGTCTTTTATAATTAATCTAACCTTTCCTCAAAAGACATCTGCGCGGATGTGGTGCATTCTGTATCCATCTGTGCTTAATCTTCACTAATTATTCCTACTGTTTCATCAGCATCTTCTTCAATATCATTATCTGACAGTTCCTCTTGGAGTAGTACTTCCAAACCCTCTTCATTATATTCTTCATATTCTTCAGTATACTGGCTTTCACTCTTGATATCTATTTTCCAACCCACAAGCCTTGCAGCCAGGCGAGCATTTTGCCCTTCCTTCCCAATAGCTAGTGAAAGTTGATAGTCAGGTACAATTACCCTGGCCACTTTTTCCTCTTCGTAAACATGAACTGCTAGAACTTTTGAAGGACTTAAGGCATTGGCAATAAACCGTTCCGGTTCCCTATCGTACTTTATTATATCTATCTTCTCTCCGCCCAGTTCAGAAACAATATTTTGTACTCTAAACCCTCGCGGTCCTACACAAGCTCCAACCGCATCTACCTTGTCATCAAGAGAATATACCGATATTTTAGACCTGGCTCCAGCCTCCCGGGATATAGATTTTATCTCTACTATCCCATCATAAATTTCTGGAACCTCCAATTCAAAAAGCCTGCGTAAAAAGAATGGATGGGATCTGGATACGAAAATATTAGGCCCTTTGGACGTATTCTTCACCTCATAAATATAAGCCTTTATTCTCTGCCCGGGTTCATACTTTTCGCCCTTTATCTGGTCTGAATGAAGCATTATTCCATCAGTTCTTCCCAGACCAATATAAATGGTATTATTTTCCATTCTATCAATAGTTCCAGTTACTATTTCGCCTTCTCGTTCCAGAAATTCTTCATATATTAAACTTCGTTCCGCTTCTCTAACCTTTTGGATAATGACCTGTTTAGCTGTTTGAGCAGCAATCCTTCCAAAATTTGAAGGAGTTGCCTCAACATAAACCACATCTTCCAGGTTGCAATTTGGATATAATTTCTTAGCCGCTTCAAATGATATTTCCAAGCGATCATCATCTACTTCTTCGACTACTTTTTTCTGGGAAAAAACCTTCACATCACCTGAATACTCACTAAATTCTACACTAACATTTTGGGCAATACCAAAATTCTTCTTATATGCGGTATTTAATGCAGCCTTTATTGCTTCAATAAGTGCTGCTTTGGGGATTCCTCGCTCTTTCTCTATATCATTCAATGCCTGTATTAATTCAATAGACATTGTTCGTCCTCCTCTTATAATTCTGGATCCAACTTGACAACGGTTATCATACTCCGTGGTATAATCATGGTGTCATTATCTAATTCAACTATAATACTATGGATATTAAAATCCTTCAAGATACCTAGTATTTTACGAGGCCCAGCATAAGCTTTCAGTGTTTTAATTTTTATTTTATGGCCTATAAATCTTTTAAAATCCTTATCCCTTTTCAATACTCGGTCAAGCCCCGGTGAAGAGACTTCCAAATGATCATAATATATATTCTTCCCATCTATAATATCTTTTACTAAACGGGTAGCATCTGAGCAAAGTTCAAGGCTTACTCCATCTTCACTATCAATAAAAATTCTTAGTACCTGTTCTTTATTCTTCTTATGGTACTGAATATCAACTAGTTCAATATTACTGCTGCTCAATCGTTCTTCAATAGGTTTTTCTATCTCTTGAATTATTGCTTTTGAAATAACACCACCTCCTTAAATATTATATATTACAATAGAAAAAGTGGGCGCATACCCACTTGTGGTCAGCAATATTAGTAACATCAGTAAGAGTATATCACAACGGTATACTCAAATACAAGCAAAACCCACAAAAATAGTCAACAGGACACGTTAGACAACAATGAACAGTTTATAAAAAAACTACCGCTTTTTTTAATAATAATTAATTAATCACAAATACCAGGAAATTAGCACTCTCTATCTTCCACTTTCCAACTTTCTACCCAAAAAGGCTTAACTGGGAGCTCTCGGGTAAATCCTTAAAACATCCATTACTTCTTAAAACATCCATTGCCGTTTTATTTAAATGGGTTCGTTTTTGAAAATCTTCAATAGAAAGATATTCCCCTCCAGCCTGGGAATCTTCAATACCCCTGGCAGCAGTCACCCCAACATTAGGCAGTGCTAAAAATGGCAGTAAAAGGCCATCTTCATAGATCACGAATTTCTGTGCACGGGATTTATAAATATCAACCGGGTAGAATTTAATCCCTCTGGCACATGCCTCCATAACTACTTCCAGTACCGGCAAAAGCTTCCTCTCTTTTTGAGGAGTAGAATTACCCATCTTATTTATTTCCTTAATCCTGGTCTTAACAGCATCATAGCCCTTAAGTATCGTTTCCGAATCCAAGTCCTCAGCCCGGATACTGAAAAAACTGGCATAGAACTGCAGCGGATAATAAACTTTAAAATAGGCTATACGAAATGCCATAGTAACATAAGCAACTGCATGAGCCTTGGGAAACATATATTCAATCTTATTACAGGAATCAATGTACCACAGCGGCACATTACATCCTTTCATAATATCGATTTCGTCACGGTTTAAGCCTCTGCCCTTACGTACCTGCTCCATTATCTTAAAAGCCTGCTGCTTATCAATTCCCTTTTGAATTAAATAGGTCATAATATCATCTCGGCTACATATTACATCTCCTAAAGCGGCAATATCATCCTTAATTAAATCCCGGGCATTATTAATCCATACATTGGTCCCGTGTGACAATCCACTTATTCTAACAAGTTCTGAAAAAGTCTTCGGCCGGGTAACCTCTAACATCTGGCGGACAAAACGGGTACCTAATTCTGGTATTCCATAAGTTCCAACAGTAGAATCAATATCCTCTGGAGTTACTCCTAAGGGCTCAACCCCGGAAAATATCTTCATAGTCTCTTTTTCGCTTAAACTTATACTCGAAGCATTAATCCCGGTAAGATCTTCTAACTCCTTGATTACAGTGGGATCATCATGCCCCAGTATATCAAGTTTTACCAGTTGATCTCCAATAGCATGATATTCAAAATGGGTAGTGATAATTCCTGATTCTTTATTATCTGCAGGATGCTGCAGGGGAGTAAATTCTAAAATATCCCGGTCTGCGGGAACAACAATCAGTCCTCCCGGATGCTGTCCGGTTGTCCTTCTTACCCCGGTAATCCCTTTTACCAGCCGGTTAACCTCTGAATTCTTAACTGTTATCTGCATGCTATCCACATAATTCTTTACAAATCCATAGGCTGTCTTATCTGCAATTGTTGATATAGTCCCAGCTCTAAACACATTCTCCCGGCCAAAAAGTCTTTCAACATATTGATGGGCCGAGCTCTGGTAATCTCCGGAAAAATTCAGATCAATATCCGGTACCTTATCACCTTCAAAACCTAAAAAGGTTTCAAAAGGTATATCAAAGCCATCCTTATCCATAATTTTACCGCAAACCGGGCAGTTCTTATCTTCGAGATCAGCCCCACAGCCAGCAGACCCATCAAGCACAAATTCACTATATGAACACCCGGCGCATAAATAGTGAGGTTTTAAAGGGTTTACTTCCGTTATACCGGTAAAAAAAGCCACCAGAGAAGATCCCACAGAACCCCGGGACCCTACTAAATACCCATCATCATTGGACTTCTTTACCAGCTTATGGGCTATAAGGTAGAGAACACTAAACCCATGCCGGGTAATAGAATCCAGCTCATGGACAACCCTTCCTTCAACTAGATCTGGGAGATCATTCCCATAAAGTCTATGGGCCTTTTCCCAGGTAAGTCTGGTTATTTCTTCTTCTGCTGTATCAATCTTGGGTGGATAAAACCCGTCTGGTACCGGTTTAACATCCTCAATCATTTCATTTATCACCATAGGATTATCCACAACAACCATCTTAGCATCCTTATCCCCCAGGTAGGCAAACTCCTCCAGCATTTCGGTTGTAGTCTTAAAATACAAAGGAGCCTGGGCCTCGGCATCTTCATACCCCTGCCCGGACTGGATAATCCTTCTAAATATCTCATGATGCGGATCTAAAAAATGGACATCTCCAGTTGCTACAACTGGTTTTTTCAACTTCTTCCCCAGTTCTAAAATAGACTGATTTATCTGCTTTAAATGATCTTTATTTTTAACTCTGCCATCCCTTATAAGAAATTCATTATTCTGCAGCGGCTGTATCTCCAAATAATCATAGAATGAAGCAATACTTTCCACGGCTTTTTCATCTGCACCACCAATAACCGCTTGGTAAAGCTCCCCGGCTTCACAGGCACTGCCTAAAAGCAGCCCTTCACGGTATTTTCTCAGTTCTTCTCTAGGGATCTTGGGACGCCGGTAGAAATGATCAATATAAGAAATACTAATTAAATGATACATATTTTTTAAGCCGGTCAGATTCCTGGCTAAAAGCACAATATGATATGGACGCTGTTTTTTATCCTCTTGAACCATATATGCCTCTACACCATAGATAACCTTAATATTATATTTACCGGCAGCATGGTAAGCATCTGGAAATGCTTGCACACTTCCATGATCGGTAATTGCTACTGCCGGATGTTTCCATTCAGCTGCTCTTTTTACTAATTCATCTATTTCGCAAAGTCCATCCATGGCGCTCATTTTAGTATGGGCATGCAGCTCTATCCTCTTCTCCTCAGAAGAATCTACTCTACCTATCTTTTCTACAACATAATAGGAATCTAATGACAATACTACTTCTTTAGCATAATCATCATAATGAACCCTTCCCCGCACCCTTATACAATCACTGATATTAACCGGATCTTCATCAAGCCTATCCAGAAAAGTCTTAATAATAATGGTGTCAGTATAATCAGTAAGACAATAACTAGCTGCATATCGTCCGCCTCTTATACTATTAATATCTTTCTTCCAGACCTCTCCCTCGACAACTACCCCTTTGGAGCCCTCTTCAAGATCGCATATCCTAGTAATTTTAGCATTGAGCAGTTTCCTGTCCTTCTTCTCTTTCCTATCAGGTCTTCGCCTGCTGTTACTCGTATTTTCTTCAACTGCCATTACTTCGATTTCCCGGTGTTCAATAAAATTGTTTATAGCGACCGGAGTAGAAGTCTTCTTCTTAGATAAAGCCCTTACCAAAATACGTAAAGAATATTCCCGGGTAAACCACATTGATAATTCATTACATACCTCTTTTTCAATAATTAATTTATATACAGTATCATTTCCTGCAATTAAATCTAACCGGTCATTACCTACCTGCCATTCAACAGAATTAATTGCCATATTATCAGAAACCAAACAGGATGATAAATCATTCCAGCGCTCCTTGACAATCCGTTCAATAGTCGGCTTAAAATCCTTCAACTGCAGATTAATCTGGACTCTATCCAAAAATTCCAATTCCCGGCAAATAGTATCTGAAGTATTAAGTACTACTTTAGACAGAAGCGGCTCCTCAATTAAAATGTACAGAATCCATAATCTTCGCTGCCGGTATATTTCAATCTTCTCGACAACTGCACCTTTCCAATAACCAGCCGTTTGCTTATCCAAAAAACAACTTACAAAAGAATAAAAATCAACGGCCATAAATCAAGCCCTCCAAATGTTTAATAGAGAATAGTGAATAGTGAATAGTGAATAGTTTCTGACGAAAAAAGCTAACGCTTTTTTCTTTTTATTTTAATCGCTAAACTGGAACCCTACGGTCTTTTTAATTTAATTGTTAACTACTTTAACGATAGTTAAGCAATAGTTAGACAACTGTTAAACTATTGTTCATCTGTGGTTAATCACATGTTATCAAAGGAAAACGCCAGTTTTCCTTCCTCATCTATTCTCTATTCACTATTCTCTATTAACTAATTAAGCCGGTCTATATCCCGCATTTCCTTCAATGCAGATAGTTCAGCTACCACATCTTCTACAGATAAATGTGAAGGAATATCTAATAGTAGTTCTACTTCCAGATTACTACCGGTTTCCTGCCGGGTTAACTGGATATTCTTAATCAAAACCCCCAGATCTCCTAGTATAGATCCTATCTGACCAACTGCACCAGGACGATCTTCCACTATTAATACCAGGCCCTTATACTCCCGCATGCCGGTAAAAAATGCCTCAAACTTGATAAAGTAGATCAAAACAAACAAAATAACAACAGTTGTAGCAACAGCAGGGATATACAAACCTGCACCAACTGCAAGGCCAATACAAGCTACTACCCACAACCCGGCAGCTGTAGTCAAACCCCTGACCGTCGCTCCTTCTTTCATTATTGTGCCGGCACCCAGAAAACCGATACCACTTATAACCTGTGCTGCAATACGCCCTGGATCTGCATTTACCGTTTGATAAAATTGCAAATAAATATCAATACTTACAATCATTGCCAGGGTAGAGCCTACACAAACCAGTGTATAAGTTCTCAAGCCGGCCGGGCGATTTAAACTCTCTCTCTCTAGTCCAATTAATCCCCCAAGTATAGCAGCTAATGCCAGCTTAAAGATCATTTCATAAATTGTCATGAACCCACACCCCATGTTTTATAGTTAGTTAATAGATAATAGTGAATAGAGAATAGTTTCTGACGAAAAAAGCTAACGCTTTTTTCTTTTTATTTTAATCGCTAAACTGGAACCCTACGGTCTTTTTAATTTAATTGTTAACTACTTTAACGATAGTTAAGCAATAGTTAGACAACTGTTAAACAATGTATTTATCTGTGGTTAATCACATGTAATCAAAGGAAAACGGCAGTTTTCCTACCATATCTATTCTCTATTCTCTCTTCTCTCTTCTCTATTCTCTCTTCTCTCTTCTCTATTAACAATTTCCTTAACAACATCAACAACATTATCAATATCCACCAGGTCAAATCCTTCTTCCCATCTCTTCTTTAATTCGACTTTATCCTGTTTTAACGACTTGGGTCCAATAGTGATTCTTAAGGGTATACCAGTCAAATCTGCATCCTTAAACTTTACCCCGGCCCGCTCATCACGGTCATCGAAAATAGTTTCAATCCCTTCACTCACAAGCTTATCATAAATAGCCTTAGCTGCACTCATTTGATCAACCTTTTTAATATTAACCGGCACAACTATCGCATGATAAGGAGCAATCGGTCTTGGCCAAATAATCCCATTATCGTCATAATTCTGTTCAATAGCAGCAGCCATTGTACGTGATACTCCTATTCCATAACATCCCATAACCATTGGTTTCTTCTCCCCATTCTGATCTAGAAAAGAAGCATTCATAGCCTGTGAATATTTAGTGCCTAATTTGAAAATATGTCCTACTTCAATACCCCTGATTAATTTCAAGCTCCCATCACAGCTAGGGCATTTATCTCCTTCCACCGCGTTACGCAGATCAACAATAGCCTCAGGAACAAAATCGCGTCCCATATTTACATTTTTATAATGATAATCATCAACATTAGCTCCACAAGAAAAATTTCTCATCTTTCCTACTTCCAAATCCACTAATACCTTAATATCCATTCCAATAGGACCCAAAGAGCCGAAAGAAGCACCACATTGTCTTCTAACCATACCGTCATCAGCCATAAAAAGCTGATTACAACCCAGAATATTTTTTAGCTTAATTTCATTTAATTCACGATCCCCGCGTAAAACAGCAGCAACAAGTTCCTCATCTGCAACATACATCAGGGTTTTTATCTGCTTTTCTTTAGCAAAATTGAATTTATCCTCCAAATCCTGTATAGTCTTTAATCCTGGAGTATGAATCTTTTCTAATTCCAGCATCTCTTCAAAGGATTCGTCCTCTTTATCCACACTGCAGACTGCCTTTTCAACATTTGCTGCGTAATCACAATTGTCACAAAATACTATAGCAGACTCTCCATTATCAGCTAAAACCATAAACTCATGGCTTTCATTTCCGCCAATAGCTCCACTATCAGCTTCTACAACCCGGTATTTTAAAGCCATTCTTTCATAAATCCTCTTGTAGGCATCATGCATTTTCCGGTAAGAAATATCCAGTCTTTTATCATCAACATCAAATGAGTACAAATCCTTCATTACAAATTCGCGCCCCCGCATTAAACCAAAACGCGGCCTTATCTCATCTCTATACTTATTTTGCATCTGGTACAAGAGAAGGGGTAAACTCCTGTATGAATGAACATCTGCATCAACCAGAGTGGTAATTATTTCTTCATGGGTCGGCCCTAAGGCAAAATGACGACTATGCCTATCCGAGAGCCTGAACATTTCATCACCGTATACATCCCAGCGTCCTGATTCCTGCCACAACTCCGAAGGTTGGATAATGGGCATCATGATTTCCTGCCCACCGGCCCTGTCCATTTCCTCTCTAATAATATTCATTATTTTCTTTAAAACCCTATATCCTAATGGCAGGTAACTGTATACTCCTGCAGTTGTCTTTCTGATAAATCCTGCTCTGAGAAGTAATTGATGACTTACGATTTCTGCCTCACTTGGTACTTCGCGTAATGTAGGAAAAAACAATTCCGATGCTTTCATATGCAACCTCCTTAGTATTTTAGAGAATAGTGAATAGTTTCTGAAGAAAAAAGCTAACGCCTTTTTCTTTCTATTTTAATCTCTAAACTGGAACCCTACGGTCTTTTTTTATTTTAATTATTAAACATTTTAACGATAGTTGAGCAATAGTTTAACAATTATTAGACAACTGTTAAACAATGTGTTTATCTGCGGTTAATATATGTAATCAAAGGAAAACGCCAGTTTTCATTCCACATCTATTCTCTATCCTCTATCCTCCAACTTCCTTATCTCATCCATTAGTTCATTTACCAAATCCTTTTCAGGTACTTTTCTGATTATTTTACCAGCTTTAAATAACAATCCAAAACCTCTGCCTCCGGCTATACCAACATCAGCTTCGCGAGCTTCACCGGGGCCATTCACTATACATCCCATAACAGCAACCTTCAAAGGCTTTTTCACTGACCTCAGCCTTCTGTCAACCTCATCGGCAGTGCCAATTAAATCAATCTCACATCTGCCACAGGTAGGGCATGAAATGAGCTCCACTCCCCGGTTACGAAGCCCCAGGCTGCGCAGTATTTCATATGCCGCCCATACCTCATCTACCGGGTTAGAAGTTAGTGATACCCTTACCGTATCTCCAATCCCTTCATATAAAAGCATACCTATCCCCAGAGCAGATTTAATCAATGCCCTATCTTTAGTTCCTGCTTCGGTAACTCCAACATGTAGTGGATAATCTACTCTCCCGGCAATCATCCGGTAGGCTGCAACAGTCCGCATAACCGAAGATGCTTTAAGAGAAATTTTAATATCATGAAAATCCAGATCCTCTAACAGCTTAACATTATTCATTGCACTTTCAACCATAGCTTCAGCACACGGTTCACCATATTTAGCAAGTAATCTTTTATCCAGGGAACCGCCATTAACTCCAATTCTTATCGGCACCCTTTTTTCCCGGCAAACATTTACAACTGCCCGCACCCGGTCAGCCTCGCCAATATTACCGGGGTTAATACGCAGGCCGTCAGCACCTGCTGCAATACTCTTAAGGGCCAACTTGTAATCAAAATGAATATCAGCAATTAGCGGCAGGTTAATATCCCTTTTAATATGAGCTATAGCAGCTGCGGCCTCTTCATCTATAACCGCCACCCTTACTATCTCACATCCGGCATTTTCTAATGCTTTAGCCTGTTTCACCGTCGCTTCTACATCCCTGGTATCAGTAGTAGTCATAGATTGTACAACTACCGGATTATCCCCGCCGACAGCAACATTGCCAATCTTAACAACTCGAGATTTTCTGGACATATAATCATCCCTTTATTAATCTAACTATATCATTATACGTTACAATAATAATTAACAATATCAGGAATATAAAACCCAGGAAATGAATAAAGCCTTCTTTTTCTGGCTCCAGCGGTTTCCTGCGAACAGCTTCTACTCCTGCCAGAACTATCCTGCTGCCATCAAGAGCAGGTATTGGCAATAGGTTAAGAACTCCCAGGTTAATACTCAAAAATGCAGTGAAATTTAACAGGAATACAGTCCCCACCTGAGCTGCCTCTCCAACAAGTTGGGTAATTCCTACCGGCCCGGCCAAATCAGCAGCCGATGCTCCACCAGAAACCAGCAGCCATAGACCAGATAAAAGCAAAAGCGTTAACTCGTATGTCTGCTGAAATCCAATCTTTATGGATTCCAGTATGCCCTGTTTGTCATATGCTATCTTACTTAAAACCCCGATTTCATAATTGCCAGTGCCTGGATTTTCTTCCGGCACAACTGCAAAATCAATAATTTGATCATTGCGTTCAACCTTAATATCCAGCACCTTTCCTTCTGGATTATCAGCTAAAACTGCTGTAAATTCAGTCCAGGTCTCTACCTGTTGCTGGTTCACTGATAATACCCTATCCCCTGCTTGAAGGCCGGTTTCAACCGCAGGTTTTCCTTTAATTGCCTGTCCGATAACCGGTTCATCCAGTGCTGAAGGTATTCCTATAAAAGAATAACTATAAATAAATATAAAAAGAGCCAGGATAAAATTCATAAAAGGCCCGGCAAAAGCGACTGCCATTTTTTCGAATGGTGTTCTTTTACTAAATCCATTAGGATCTTCATGATCCCCGGGTTCTTCCCCGGCCATACGAACAAATCCACCTAAAGGAATAATCCTTAATGAATAATCAACTCCATTTACGTTTTTCGAAAAAAGCTTATAGCCAAACCCTATGCTGAATTCATAAACCGGGATCCCAATCTTTCTTGCTGTAACAAAATGTCCCCACTCATGAAACAGAATAAGAACAGCTATAATAATAATTGTAGTTAAAATGGTCACCTTTTTTCCTCCTTCTTTTAGCAGCCGCATAATTTTTTTAGGATCAGCTGCTTAAGAATTTTGCATAATAGCTATTATATCACTAGATCTCCTGCATCCATAAAGAAGATTTTAGTCTCCAGCTTAACTGTTATCCTGAGAAGAAGCTGAAGGATCGTAAGGTTCTTCGTTAACGCACCACAACCATGGGGCAAGATTCTTCACTTGGTTCAGAATGAAAGGCTACTGATGCTCAGAGTGCATAGTGAACTTTTGAATTATGCAAAACTCTCACTTTATAAACTTATTTTACTAGCTAAATCCTTTTCTAGCCACATAAGATTTAATTAGTCAGTGAGAAAATAAACTCTTAATACAATCATCTTACCGGACAGAACCGTAGATAAAACCGTAGAGGCGACTTCAGTCGTCGTCCTGACACCCTAATTGCGGCTAGTCGGCGACTGAAGTCGCCTCTACGGTATAAGATACGGTACAATATAGGAATTAGAGATTAACTGCAGAGTTAAAGGTAAAATATTATAATTGTTCTACATACATCAAAACAAAAACCCAAAAATCCGCGTGAATCTGTGTTCATCTGTGGTTAATTAAAGATCATGAAGGAGACTTTAGTCTCCGGCCAACCAGACAATAACGCGATTTAAGAAAAAATTCTCCCCTAACACTTCCCAACTTCCCAACTTTCCAACTTTCCAACTTTCCAACTTTATATAATCAAAAGAAAACGTCAGTTTTTCCTACCATATCTATTCTCTATTCTCTCACAAACCTCCCGGGCCCATTTATCTACTTCCAGTATATCATCCAGATCCGGGTTTTCGACACAGTCATGCTTTAACATAACCTTTTCCACCAGTACTGGAATATCTGTAAAAGCAATTTTTCCTTTAATAAAAATATTAACTGCAGCCTCATTAGCAGCATTCAAGACTGCTGGCATAGTTCCTCCTATCTTACCTGCACTATACGCGAGCTCCAAAGCCGGAAACTTCCTTTTATCCGGCAAATCAAAATGAATAGCCCTTAAACCAGTAAAATCAAGACTCTTTGCCGGAGAATCCAGCCTTTCAGGATAGGTTAAAGCATATTGGATAGGAATTCGCATATCTGGAACCCCCAGGTGAGCTATAAACGCTCCATCTACCAGCTCTACCATCGAATGAATAATACTCTCCCTTTGAACAACAACCTGAATCTGATCATAGTCAACCCCAAACAAATGATGGGCTTCAATAACCTCTAACCCTTTATTCATAAGGGAAGCAGAATCAATGGTGATCTTGGGCCCCATTGCCCAGTTGGGATGTTTTAATGCCATCTCTACCGTAACCCCTTGGAGCTGTTCATAATTTAAATCCCTGAAAGGACCACCAGAAGCCGTAATCCATATATTATTGAGATGCTTGGCCTCACCTGCTATACACTGAAAAATAGCTGAGTGCTCACTGTCAACCGGTATCATCAGTACTCCATGTTCCTTGACCTGCTGCATAACAATATCTCCAGCAGCAACCAGGGTCTCTTTATTTGCCAGAGCTATCCGCTTACCCGCTTTAATCCCGGCCAGAGTCGGCTTAATCCCTACAGCCCCACTCACCGATACCAGAACACAATCAGCCTCAGGCATTGAAGCCAGCTCACACAACCCTTCCATCCCTGATAATACCTTAACTCTACTGCTGGCTGCATCCTTCATCTTGCTAAAAGCCTTATTATCAGTCACACTTACAACATCTGGTCTATACCTATCTATTTGTTCCAGCAGTAAAGAAACATTATTATTTGCCGCCAGTCCAACAACCTTAAATCTACCAGGATACTTTTCAACCACCTCTAATGCCTGCTTACCTATCGAGCCAGTTGAACCTAGAATCACTACCTTCAGTATCTTCTGTTCTATCATGGATCTTTCCTCCAGTTCAATCCTTCAAAAACTCCCGCCTTGTAACTGGCTATAATAATAACCACGGTTACCGGCCCTAAAACCATACCCATAACCCCACCTAATTTCAAGCCAACATAGAGTGAAATTAGGGTTGCCAGTGGATGAAGTCCGATATTATCACCGATAATTTTTGGCTCCAGGAATTGCCTTACAGTAGATATTATAATATATATTATAAGCAACCCCATACCCCTGCCCGGATCCCCCGCAAAAAACTCGAAGAGTATCCAGGGAACAAAAAAAGCCCCTGGTCCTAGCACAGGTAGAATATCTAATAAACCAACAAAAATTCCTATAGTCAAAACATAATCTATTCCCATCAATTGCAGGGCAATCATAGTAATAATCGCTGTAATAGATATTAAAATACTGTAAGCCTTTACAAACCCGGTAAAGGCCTTAAACAATTCCCCAACAATATCCCTGGTTTTATTGCGAGCATTCCTGGGAATAAACTGGAGAACGAAATTCCTAATTAATGCCCGGTCTTTTATAATAAAAAACGTGGCAACAGTTGCAATCATCAAGAAAATAAACAAACCAGGTAGCATTGTCAGTACATTCACCAGAATATTTATACTGCTATCCATAAAACCACTTAATATCCTTATCCCTCTTTCCAAACTATTCTGCAGTGTATCCTGGATCTCAACCGGTAAATTTAATTGCAAATAGAATAACTTAACCTCACTTATAGCGGTAACAAAGCGATTGATAACCGCATCCGATTGAGAAATAACCTTGGGATAAAAGGCAGATACCTCGGCAGTAATTTGCATGATAATTAAGGAAATAAAAGAAATAAACCCACCTACTAGCAAGGCCAGGGTAACCCCCACTGACCAGCTCCGTTTCAGTTTTAGTCTTTCTTCAAAGACATTAACTATTGGTTCACTTATTACTGCCAGCAGAATTGCTACAATAAAAGGCAAAAATAAAACCGGTATTAATGATAAAACATTGCCCAGCATAGGAAATATAAAAGAAAACAACAAATAGACAACTATCAAAGCCAGCACTATAATAGCCAGCTTAACCATAGTTTTTAAATATCTCCTTAATTCAGGATCCAAAAAAAAATACCACCTTTTTTAAACAGTTAATAGAGAATAGAGAATAGAGAATAGAGGATAGAGAATAGTTTCTGTAGAAAAAAGCTGTCGCTTTTTTCTTCTATTCATAATCTCAATCCCAATCCTTAAAGGGATTATCCCAAAGCGGTGAGCGAAGCGACACCGCATCCGTCTACTCCCAAAGGCTAGTGCAACTAGCCAAATACCACTACCTATCTCCTATCATAAATCTTATCATATACACCAGCAAACGCCTCTCCTAAATACCTATTATCAAAGGAAAGCACTAGCTTTCCTCCCGCATGTGTTTATCTGTGGTTAATTATATGTAATCAAAGGAAAACGTCAGTTTTCCTTCCATATCTATTCTCTATTCTCTAATTAACAGCCTTCCACCTTAACGTAATACCCAAAACGTGTTCATCTGTGGTTAATTAAAAACCCTGCATAATTACCTTTTCCAACTAACCAACTAACCAACTAACCAACTAACCAACTAACCAACTAAAAAAATAATACACCAGGGGCACAACCAGCATGAAACTGTCAAACCTATCCAGGACACCACCATGTCCTGGAATAATATTTCCCGAGTCTTTTACTCCAAAATACCTCTTAATTGCTGACATAAACAAATCACCTAATTGTCCCATTATACTAGAAACAACACCTAATAGTATAGCATATGCACAATTAACCCCGGCAATCCCCCAGAGCTCAAAAAACACCCCTGAAGCTATAGCAGACAAAAAAATCCCACCAATTGAGCCTTCCCATGTCTTATTAGGACTCAAGTCAGGGGTGAGCTTATTCTTGCCCCAGGTTACCCCAAATGCATAACCCCCTATATCGCTGCTCCAGGTGAGAATAAGAGCTAGAAACATCACCATAAATGCATTACTAACATCAGCCATCCTCACAGCATAACTCAATAAAAACCCGATATAAACAGCACCCAGCATACTCAAGGAAAGATCATTTACAGTAACCCCTGGGTACTTAATAACTAAATTAATTACTATTAAAAGAGCGATTATCCATGAAAAAACAAATAAATACCCTGAAATAAATGGTGAAAAAAGCAATAAAAATAGAAGCAAAAAGCCTGGGATAACCAGAACCTTAAAACTCCTATTTCTCATCATACCGTAATACTCATATAACCCGATAATTCCTAAGAAAACAAAAAATGTCTTCCAATACACTCCACCTGCATAAATAACCGCCAGTAAAACTGCTACCCCAATAATGCCGCTTATTATCCTGAGCTTAAACATTAGTATCATCCTGTCTGTTTTTTCCAATTGCACCAAACCTTCTGTCTCGTTTCTGGTACACGAGTATTGCTTTATAAAGTTCTTCCCGGGTAAAATCCGGCCACATACAATCGGCAACATAAAGCTCAGTATAGGCAATCTGCCATAGCAGGAAATTACTTATTCGCATTTCTCCCGCGGTCCTTATCAATAAATCAGGATCAGGTAATCCTGCTGTATAAAGGTGGCTGGAAATCACATTTTCGTTAATATCTTCTGGCTGCAGTTCTCCTAACATTACCTTTTTGGCCAAAATATTAATCACTCTTAATATCTCTTTTCTTGAACCATAATTCAAAGCTATATTAAACATCAATCCGGTATTATTCCTGGTCAACATAACTGCTTCATTGATCTCATGCTGACACCTTTCAGGTAAAGGATCATAATCCCCCAGCATATTAATATGCACATTATTTTCATTTAGTTCAGCCAATTCTTTATGCAGGTACTCTATTAAAAGATTCATTAAATAATCAACTTCCTGAATCGGTCTTTTCCAGTTCTCAGTTGAAAAAGCATATACAGTCAAAACTGGTACCCCTAAATCTGAACATGCCTTAACCACTTCCTTTAAAGACTTCATGCCTGCCCGGTGCCCCATAGTCCGCGGCATCATCTTTCTCTTAGCCCATCGTCCATTGCCATCCATAATTATAGCTATATGCCGGGGAAGTCTTTCTGGATCAATTAGTTGCAAATAACCTATATTCTTTCTAGCCACTAATTCCCCTTCTTTCTCAAAACTACAAACCCCCCAAAGGGGGGTACTCAATTAACCTTATTATAACTATAGTTTAGCAAAAATTAAACACAATAAACTAAAATTTCATCCCCGGCTTCATATTTAACGGAGTCCACTTTCTTATCGATACCTCTACCTGCACCTTCACCTGTATCTGTGTCTTCACCTTCATTTGTAGAAGAGACTTCAGTCTCCGGCATGGTTTCTCCTCTATCTTCGCTATTACCGGTAGAAGAAACTTCATTATCATTAGCCACATTTTATAAATAATGTCATCAAGGCAAAGCGAAGAATCTTTAGATTCTTCGCTGGTAAGATGATATACTAGATTTTTAAACTATGATAATCCAGGTCATAACCAACTACCTAAACTTCCATAATATCCTTTTCTTTAGCCTTTAAAATCTCATCAATATCTTTTATATATTTATCAGTAGCCTTTTGAATCGCTTCCAGTCCCTTCTTGTTCTCATCTTCTGAAATAAGCTTTTCCTTTTCGCTGGACTTCAACATATCATTGCCTTCCCGGCGAATATTTCTTACTGCAACCTTTGCTTCTTCGACCTTTTTCTTGACCACCTTAACCAGGTCCTTACGAGTCTCTTCAGTGAGCTGAGGAATAGCTATACGAATCACATTCCCGTCATTGTTGGGATTAACTCCCAGATCTGATTTTAATATTGCTTTTTCAATACTAGGTATAACGGTCTTATCCCAGGGTTGAATAACCAGGAGCCTGGCCTCGGGAACCGTAATGTTTGACAGCTGATTTAAAGGAGTAGGTTCTCCATAATAATCAACCGTAATTTTTTCTACCATAGCTGGATTAGCTCTTCCTGCACGCAGAACAGCCAAATCTTTAATTAAATAACCAATAGCCTTTTGCATTCTCTCCTCGGCATCACTTAAAATATCCTTTATCATTTTCTTACCCCCCTACATAGGTTCCTATATCCTCACCCATCACTACTTTTAAAATATTACCATCCTGAGTCAAATCAAAAACAATGATGGGAATTCCATTGTCCATACACAGGGATGCTGCCGTGGAATCCATAACTCCCAGCCCACGGTTAAGCACATCTATGTACCTTAGTTTACCGTATTTTACCGCATCCGGATTTTCTACCGGATCTGAATCATATACCCCATCAACCTTTTTAGCCATTAAAATAACCTCTGCTTCTATTTCAGCCGACCGTAAAGCTGCAGCCGTATCAGTAGAGAAATAAGGGTTACCGGTTCCAGCAGCAAAAATTACTACTCGTCCCTTCTCCATGTGCCTTATGGCTCTACGCCTTATGTATGGTTCAGCAACTTCCTTCATCTCAATAGCAGTTGCCACCCGGGTCCCCATTCCTTCCTTCTCCAGAGCATCTTGAAGTGCCAATGAATTAATAACAGTTGCCAGCATTCCCATATAATCTGCCGTAGCCCGGTCCATGCCTTTAGCACTGCCGGCTACGCCCCGCCAAATATTGCCTCCTCCAACTACAATCCCTACTTCAACCCCAAGATCTACTACTTCTACTATCTGCCTGGCAATAGAACTCAAAATATCCGGGTTAATTCCATAACCCCCTTCCCCAGCCAGGGCTTCTCCGCTAAGCTTTAATACAATACGCTTATACTTTGGTTGTTGACCTTGCAAGGCTAAAACCTCCCGACACTCATTAGTGAATAGCACCCGGGGAATAACCAAATTCTCCTCATACACTATTCTGTAACTATTAAAACTTTAACTACGTTTACTGAAAAATTTCCTATCAAGAACAAGCTAAAAACCTTTCTTTTCTACTGATTAATCTGGTCCATAACCTCTGCCGCAAAATCACAAGTCTGCTTTTCTATTCCTTCCCCGACTTCATACCTTACAAATCGTCTAACAGTAATATTCTCACCGACCCTGGCTATGTTTTCATTAATAAGCTCCTGAACAGTCTTATCAGTATCCTTAATAAACTCCTGCTCCATCAAACAGCGTTCCTTAAAATACTTTTCCAGCCGGCCGACAACCATCTTTTCAATAACCTTTTCCGGTTTGCCTTCCTCCAAAGCCTGGGCCTTTAATACCTCTTTCTCATGATCAACAACTTCTTCCGGTACATCTTCCCGGCGCACATACTCGGGATTAGATGCAGCAATCTGCATAGCTATATCATAAGCTAAACTCTTAAATTCATCAGTTTTCCCAACAAAATCGGTTTCACAGTTGACTTCAACCAGAACTCCAATACGGCCTCCACCATGTATGTAGGATGTAACCACACCTTCACTAGCTACTCTTGAAGCCTTTTTAGCTGCTTTAGCCAATCCTTTAGTCCTCAACTCATCAATAGCCTTTTCAATATCGCCATCAGTGGCTATTAAAGCCTTTTTGCAATCCATCATGCCTGCTCCGGTTCTTTCACGGAGTTCTTTTACCATTGCAGCTGTAATATCCATAAAATCAACCTCCTATTAAACTTATAGCGTGAGTTAGAATATATTTTAACTACTAATAATTATTCTTCATTTTGTGTTCTTTTATAAGGATAGGAAATACCAGTTTGAGGCATCTGCAGTATAATATTTTTCAAAAAAAGGGGGCTCTACCCCCTTTTCACTAAGCCGTAACCTGTTCGCCTTGTTTAGCTTCTAAAACGGCATCAGCTATCCTTGAAGTTATCAGCTTAACTGCTCTTATAGCATCATCATTACCTGGTATAATATAATCAATTTCATCAGGATCACAGTTGGTATCAACTATAGCAATTACCGGTATATTCAACTTACGTGCCTCTGCTACCGCAATCCTTTCCTTTCTAGGATCTACAACATAAACTGCACCGGGAAGCTTATTCATATCCTCTATCCCACCAAGGAACCTCTCCAGCCTTTCCCTCTCATGCATGAGGTTAGCTACTTCCTTCTTCGGCAGAACCTCAAAAGTACCATCTTCTTCCATTTTCTTCAAATCCTTAAGCCGGGTTACCCTCTGCCTGATAGTCTTATAATTTGTCAGCATACCTCCCAGCCAGCGCTGGTTAACATAAAACATTCCGCATCTTTCAGCTTCATCCCTAATAGTCTGCTGGGCTTGTTTTTTAGTCCCAACAAAAAGAATTCCTTTACCTTCGGTAACAGTATCCTTTACAAAATCGTACGCCGTATCAAACATCTTGACCGTCTGCTGCAGGTCGATAATATAGATGCCGTTCCTTTCCATATAAATATAAGCCGACATCTTAGGGTTCCATCTTCTCGTCTGGTGTCCAAAATGTACTCCAGCTTCCAAAAGCTGTTTCATAGTGATCATTGACACCGACAACACCTCCTTATAGTTTTAATCCTCCGCAAGTCTCATTCCCTTTGAAAACTATTCCTAGCACCATTCAAAAAGTCAACTCACGTGCGTTTTCACCAACTGATAATATATCATAAAACCGAACCTTATGGCAAGTTTTATCAACTATTACATGAAAAAATTTCTGTAATTATCAGAAAAATATACTATAATGTTGATTAAATGGATTTAGTTCTCAGGTGCCGGGTATTAAGTTATAATTTAATACCCGGCACCTTGAAAGGAAAGTTGTATGATCGAGAAATACCTTCTAGTTCTTCTTACCGCAGCAACTCCCATAATAGAACTTCGCGGAGCCATACCTTTGGGTATAGCTATGGGACTGCCTTTATTGGAAGTCTGGCTCCTGGCACTAATAGGCAACTTGATTCCAGTTCCTTTTATCCTTTTGGGAATAACCTATATCCTGTCCCAGTTAAAACAGCTTCCCCGTATACATAACCTGGTAATCCATTTAAGAAAAAAAGGTGGAACCAGACTTTACCCCAAAATACAAAGATGGGGCTGGCTCGGTCTACTAATATTCGTTTCCATCCCTCTCCCTGGAACCGGTGCCTGGACCGGAGCCCTGGCAGCATCCTTTTTAAATCTCAGATTTTGGCCATCCTTAATAAGCATAACCGTTGGCGTAACCGTGGCCAGCATATTCATAAGCAGCCTCGGCTTCATATCGATGTCGGGCATTAAGTTATTAAGTTAATTAACTGTTCTCGCTTTGATTGCCCAACCATCTTTCCATTACTATTGATGCCGTTAAATCTCCAGTGACATTTAATGCCGTCCTGCTCATATCCAGTATCCTGTCCACTCCAAGGATAATCGCTATTCCGCTTGCTGGGATGCCGACACTATTAAGTATGGTAGCGAGAATCACAATCCCCACGCCTGGAGTAGCCGGGGAGCCAATAGAAGCTCCTACTGAAGTAACCAATATAAGCAGCAAGGCTGTGGAGCTTAAATCAACCCCGAATAATTGGGCCAGGAATACAGTTGCTACACCTTGATACAATGCAGTCCCATCCATATTTATAGTGGTTCCCAACGGGATTAAAAATTGAGCAATAGAGGGCCGAACATTCAGTTTTTCTTCAGCAGTCTGGATAGATAATGGCATAACTGCTGCTGAACTGGAAGTAGAAAAAGCCAACAGCTGAACTGAACGAATCTTTCTTAAAAAAGACAACGGGGATCTTCTAGATGCTAAAAACACTATAAGGCAATACATGCATAATAACAAAAATAATGCTAGGAGTACCGTGAAAACATAAGCTGAAAGACCGACTAAAGCATCAACTCCCACTTTAATAGTGATCTGAGCCAGCAGACCAAACACAGCCAGGGGAGCTATAAACATGGCCCATTTGACTACGATCATGCATACTTCCTGTATCGACTCCATAAGATCAAGCAGCAGACGTGAATTCTTAGCCTCCATACTTAACAGGGCTACTCCAATTATTACCGCAAATATAACCACCTGCAGCATCTGGGTTTCTACCATTGCCTGCAGAGGATTATCCGGTAATATGTTAACAAAATACTCCGGTATATTACTAATATCGGTATCCAATAAAGGTTGATCCATCCCAACATTTGCAGATTCCTGCTGATCTACTTCTAAAAGGTTTTTATCTATATATTGTCCCGGCCTTAAAAGGGAAGCCATAAAAATACCGATTGAAATCGCCATACTTGTAGTTGCAATAAAATAGAATACCAAACGCAAACCGATTTTTTTTACAAAATCCATCCCTTCATTGCTTGCTATTCCGCAGATAATGGAAGCGAAGACCAAAGGGACTACTATCATCTGAATAAGGCTTAAAAATACCCGGCCCGGCAGAGCCAACCAGTTTCCAATAATGGTTCCCATATGGTATGAAACCCAGCCGGTCGATGGACTGATAAGCAGCCCGGCAATCACTCCCAGGATCATTGCTGCCAGCATCTTAACCCATAGGTGCTGGTTTAACATATCCCTTATGGGGCCATCAATAATTCTTAAAGACTTAGACAGTCTTCGCAGTGGACCAGCCACAATTACATTCTCCTCCCATTCCAGCCAGGTACAGGATCGGGGCACAGGCGAAACATGGAGGCAGCTCGGCGTTCCCGGGTCTCGCCCGTGCCTCGTTCCTAGAACTCACATGATCTTACAGTGCGGGGGAAAGGGATTACATCCCGTATATTGCTGACTCCAGTTATATACATTATCAGCCTTTCAAAACCAAGTCCAAATCCAGCGTGTTTTACCCCGCCATATTTTCTGAGCTCCAGATACCACCATAAATCCTCCAGGTCTATCCCCATCTCCTTGATCCTTCTTTCTAAAAGCTCAACTCTTTCTTCCCTTTGACTGCCGCCGATTATCTCCCCGACTTCAGGAACTAGTAAATCCATGGCTGCCACCGTTTTTCCGTCATCATTCTGGCGCATGTAAAAGGCTTTAATATCCCGGGGATAATCAGTTACAAATACTGGTCTTTTAAAGATCTTTTCCGTTAAACACCGTTCATGTTCAGTCTGGAGATCAGCCCCCCACTCTACCGGATATTCAAACTTTTCTCCTGATTCTTTAAGGATATCAACTGCTCGGGTATAGGTAACCTGAGCAAACTCAGAATCTACGACATTCTGCAGCCTTTTAAGCAGCCCTTTGTCAACGAATTGATTAAAAAATTCCATTTCATCAGGTGCCTTCTCCAGTGTATAATTAATCAAAAATTTAACCATATCTTCAGCCAGCTTCATATCATCATTTAGATCGGCAAATGCTATTTCCGGCTCAATCATCCAGAATTCAGCCGCATGGCGAGCAGTGTTGGAGTTCTCAGCTCTAAAGGTCGGTCCAAAGGTATATACATCTCTAAATGCCAGGGCAAAGGCCTCCGCTTCCAGTTGGCCGCTTACCGTCAGATTAGTCCTACGGCCAAAAAAATCCTGAGCGTAATCAACCTCTCCCTCATCCTTTACTGGAGGATTTTTCGAGTCAATAGTAGTCACCTGAAACATTTCCCCGGCACCTTCGGCATCACTGGCAGTGATTATAGGTGCATGCACATATATAAAACCCCGTTCCTGGAAAAACATATGGACAGCATAAGCCAAAAGAGAACGGACCCGAAATACAGCAGTAAACAGATTAGTACGCGGACGCAGGTGGGCAACCTGTCTTAAAAACTCCCGGGTATGCCTTTTAGGCTGTATAGGATAATCTTCCAGAGCATCACCTGCTAAAGCAATTTCCCGGGCTTTAATTTCAAATGGCTGTTTACTTGCAGGAGTCATGACAAATACCCCTGAGATCCTTACAGCTGCCCCCACCCGGATACCGGCCACTTTTGAGAAATTTGGCAGTGACTCTTTTTCATAGACCACTTGTATACTTTTAAAATGAGTACCGTCATTCACATTTAAAAACCCGAAGGATTTTTGATCCCGGTTGCTTCTAATCCAACCGCTTATTTCGATTTCCTGGTTTTCGTATTTACTGCTATCCCTAACCAGCTCCCTGATAACCGTTTTATGCATATTGGATCCTCCTTGCTGTTAGATTTTATTTAATACCGTTGACTCTATTAGTAAATTTTACCCTAACAGTCTTATTTGTATTAAAACAAGGCAAAAGAACCGTCTTACCTGAGTTGCACCTGGAACTCATAATGAACCTGTTCCCAGGCATCCGGTTTTTTGTCAATATAGCTGCGTTCCCAGAAGCGCACTCCATTATTACGATCTACCAATATTACCGTGGTTAACCGGGTCCCATAGTCTGGAATATTAACAAATACCGGTGCCAGCATTCTCTCCATTTCCAGCGTCAATCCAGTATCCGGCAGTTCCCGGTCATCGGGTTCTTCCCTGCTGGTCATTACCGAAAATAACTGTTCTACATCAATATCTTCTTCCTGCACCACGTTAGTAAAGGCCTTAAGTCCCGTGGTAACCTTAGGCCAGGGCACATCAAGCAGGCTGTTGCTCAGTCCATGTATGCCTTTAGACACCTGGCACAGCATCTGTTCCCGGTTGGAATAATAGTACAGTGATCCATAATCAGACAGCAGCAGATTAAAGCCATTATAAGCATTCACCTTATCAGACAGCTCCTCAATATACTGTCCTGGAGACAGATTACCCTGCAGGTATTCGCACACAAGGTGCCCACGCGAGGGGGCCGACAGCTTATTAGCAGCAGGATCCCGGTAATTAGTCAAGGCAGCAAAACGCCCGGTCGTTGTAATTCCCATCCAGGTACCGCCTTCGCGCAGATCCCTGCCGGCAAGGATCTGCGGATTATCATCCCAAAATGACGCCGGTAAAGTAGGTCGCTGGTAAAACTCATCCCGGTTAGCAGCCACTATTAAGCGGTAGCCGGGATGACAATCATAAGCAAAGAGTATCAGACACATAACTCTCCCCTCAATCTTCAAACATTTTTATACCCTAAAAAATAATTCCCTGCAGAATGATTTCACACCTTTAGCTTCAGCCAGGTATTTTTAGAAAATCTTAAACTTGCATAATTCAAAAACACGCTCTGAGGTTTATCGAAGACTCTCTGGCTCCTTTGATTTTGCCTTAATAGCAATCAAGCTGGAGACTAGAGTTTTCTTTACCGGCAAAGGTCAAACATCGCAGACTAAAGTCTCCTTTACGGATAAAAAGGGCTGCAGATGCAGGAATTCTAATAATATAAAATACCTATTATGCAAAATCCTTAAATAACTGCTTCCTAATCTATTGTTGAATCTTTACATAGTAATTCCGCTGGCGAGGGCCGTCAAATTCACAAAAATAAATTCCCTGCCAAGTCCCTAAAACTAAATTTCCTTTATCTAAAAGAATAAGCTCAGATGAGCCAATGGTGCTGGCTTTCAAATGGGCAGCAGAATTGCCTTCGCCATGGTGATCTAATGGATGATTCCAGGGATACACTTCTTCAAGTCTCCTTAAAATATCATGAACAACGTCCGGGTCAGCATTCTCATTAATAGTAATTGCTGCCGTTGTATGGGGACAGTAGACTAACACCAAGCCTTCAGTCACCTTTTCTTTATTCACGATATCTTGAACTTGAGCAGTAATGTCCAGCATTTGTTCATGTTTGCCGGTCTGCAGTTTTACTTTATGTATCAAAAAAGACACCTCCCGGGGCAGGATTAATATGCAGGAACAACTACTTTTCATTATTTTGAGGCTAATAATACCATGAAATATCCAGGGCGGCAAGATACCGGCTGCAGCAAGTTTCAAAACATATTATGAAGAAATTCCACTGCCTAAAAAGAAATATTGACAATGGTCTATCAATATTGATGCAAGCTCCAATTACTACAGGAGGTAGTCTCCTTTAGGGGTGCAGGGGGGTTCTATTAATATAAAATAGCTATTATGAAAATCCTCGTTAACTGCAACAATAATACTTAACAGCACATTTTTTAAATTTTAGTACCGGGGCAAATAGCTTAATATCCGGCACCAAGATTGGATAAACTACGTTATAATAGGAATAAATACTATTTCTTTTCATAGTAAGGAAGTGTATTTATGGAATCCAGGATTATCAACCTGCTGTTTTTTCCTTTTATAATCCTAATCCTTACTGCCTTGATTGTAATCCAGAATTTTCATGTAATTACTAACGAGGATTCGGTTATGTATATCTACCTTAAAAACGCAGTACAGGGAAGATTTGGCGGGGGCTATAGTCAAACCGGCAATAATGTTTCCTTCGCCGGCTTAGAGCCTGGCGACCTCATCCTGGGTGCTTACGGCAACGGTACCTTTGGATACTTTTCTCATGCCGGTATCTATGCCGGCGATGGCCTAGTCCTGGAAAGCTACCTGGACTACGGGGTAACTGAGCATCACGTCTCCAGCTTTCGCAAATTCAATGATATCTGTCTGTTAAGAGTAAATGCCGATCCAGAAGTTAAAGCAGCAGCTGTAGAATATGTACGTCAGATGAAAGGCCGGCTGTTCTATCCGGTAGCCTTTAAACCCGGAGAATCCTTTTTCAACTGTACCAAGATAATGTGGAAGGCTTACATGGGTCAGGGCATCGATCTCACTCCGGTTGACGACCTGTGGATAGCCCCTGATGCTTTCTATTCCAGCCCTATGGTAACAATAATAAAAGAGCCGGTTCATAAGAAAGGATGATCTACAATAACCCGTCTACTATCTCGTCTATACTTTATTCATATTGCAACAGTCATAGCAGTATGGTTAAGCACATACTTCCCGGGGCTGGATATATTATTATCCCTGGTCTACCTCATAATTATTGCCAAAGAAGCATCCCTGGCCAGGAACCTAA
>CAYZYO010000016.1:0-26378 GCA_964482585.1 uncultured Syntrophomonadaceae bacterium
AAATCTTCATCAGATAAAACTTTATATTCCGGTTCCAGTTTATTGATGACCTCTACCGTTTGCATGAGTTTTTTAATCTCTTTTTCATTATCGTCGAGTAATTTTTTAAAAAAGTTTTTTAACATTATTCCTACCTCTTTCCAAGAAAAGAGGAACCTAATCGGTTCCTCATACTAACATTATTATGTTATCACTTTTTGCAGGTTGAATTCAACTAATCAAACTCTGGTTCAATCAATCCGTAATTACCAGCATTTCTCTTATAGACAACATTCACTTCCTCACTTTGGGCATTGAAAAAAACAAAGAAGTTATGTCCCAAAAGATTCATCTGCATTATAGCTTCTTCCTCATCCATTGGTTTTAAAGCGAATTTTTTAGTACGAACTATATTAAAATCTTCAATATCGCCGTTTTTATCTAAATCCTTTTTTATTTCTTCAGTCAAAGCCTTTTTAAATCCTGTTCCCCGGTTGCTCCTATACAGTTTAGTTTTATACTTATCTATTTGTTTTTCCAGTTTTTCTTCTACCATATCAATTGAACTATACATATCATCAGTTGCTTCTTCACCGCGAAGAATAACTCCATTAAGGGGTATAGTTACCTCAATCTTATGCTGGCTTTTGTGGTTCTCACCTTCAATTGACATTGCAACCTGAACTTCCTTAACCGGGTCAATATATTTTTCCAATTTGGAAAGCCTCTTGGTGGTATAGTCTCGTAACGATTCAGTGAGATCAATATTCTTCCCTCTAATATCAAACTTCATCAAACCACTCCTTTCGGCTGTTATATATTCATTTTACAACAGGCAGATAAAATTCTCCACATTTACCAGTCCCCTAATTATGGAAATAACTAAATTCCAGGTTACGCTAATCAACTGACCAGCTGGCAGCCGGAGACTGAAGTCTCCTCTGCGGGGCACTTCTGAGCAACTAACCCAACTGACCAACTATCCAACTAACAAATTCAGAAAAATTTAAACCGGGCATTAAAGCCCGGTACTATTCGCTCGTTAACTACCTATCCTTAATACGCAGCCTCTCTTTGCTTTTGAAAACACGTCGTACAATACACTGGTCTACCTTCAACAGGTTTAAAAGGAACTTGTGTTTCAGCTCCACATTCAGCACATATCGCTGTATGCATTTCGCGTGGAGCTCTGTTGCCATTGCGGTTGTTACGACGATTAATCCTGCAGTCCTTGCAACGTTTCGGTTCATTTTCAAATCCCTTTTCAGCATAAAATTCCTGCTCACCAGCAGTGAAAATGAAATCGTTTCCGCAATCCTGACATACCAAAGTTTTGTCTTCAAACATAAAAAAATATCCCTCACTTTTTTGATTATTGCCGGAAGTGCTCTTTATGCTTCAAAAAAACTAAGTGCTCCACCGACTCCTACTAGTGATTATATACTCTATAAACTAAAATAGCAAGGTCGAACGAAAATATTTCCTTTATATGGCTATTTATAAGGTAAACTCCTTAATTAATATATAATTAGTAAGAAAATAAACGCTTAATGCAATCACCTTACTGAATAGAACCGTAGATAGAACTACCGTAGAGGCGACTTCAGTCGCCGTCCTCCGCCCTGAAGTCCTGAATTCCGCCTAGCCGGCGACTGAAGTCGCCTCTACGGTACAATATAAGCAATATAAGAAATAGAGTTTTTACAGTAGAATCTCATTTTAATTATTAAAAGCCCTTTCCGGTTGCCCAAGTTATTATAGAAACACTTTTGGCTCCGCCTCTGATTAATGTTCTGGTACATTCTCTCCCGGTTGATCCAGTAGTATAAATATCATCAACCAGTAGAATGTTCTTTTCGTATACCTTTTGTTTATCTTTTACTCTAAATGCACACAGGAGATTTTTCTCCCTTTCTTCTTTGCTTAATTCTCTTTGAGCAGGTGTTTCTTTTATTCTATAGAGCACATCAAGATCCGCCTTAGTTTTAAGATGTTTACTTATTTGTTTTGCCAGGAGTTCAGTTTGATTAAATCCCCTTTGTTTAAGTTGGGATTTTGTTGTAGGTACTGGCACTATGAGATCAATAGGCCAAAAACGAGGCTCATTTAGTACTGCTTGAGCCATTAGAAATCCCATTTTTACAGCAAGGTTTTTTCTGCCAAGGAACTTAAAAACCTTAACTACTATCCGGTAAGGCTCCTCATATGGACCTACTGCCCGGGCAATATTAAATTCCGGACATTTACTGCTGCATTCAGAACACAAGTGCTTATCCTCCACCATGTACTTTCCGCACTTATCACAGATAGGCAATTCTTGTTTAATTACGTTCATAACCTCATCGCAGCTGCTGCACCAGGGATTTTTAGTTCCAAACCTACCTGGTTCCCGGCATATGCAGCAGACGTTTTGGGGAAAGAAAATATCCATCAGTAAATTCCCCACAGTTAAACACCTCACTTAACCTTAAAAGAACCAAGAGGGGGTTCCCCATAACCATCAAACTAGGGCCCTCTTATGTTTTGAGTCATAATAAGATTTCTGCTCCGCTTTTAGATATATAATCAATTTTTGTAAATAATTTCGGGAATTAATATAATAATAACATAAAATGAATAATATGGTTGAGGATGCAGTCGAATAATTTCTTTAACCATATGATGAATACTAAAATTAACGCTGAATAATATTCACGCATCCCGGAAAAAAGACTGGATTAACCAGGTTATTTACGGTCACTTGTTATTATTTAATATAAGTATTTTGTATAATAGCTATTCTATATCATTGGAACTCTTGCATCTGTAGAGGATACTTTAGTCTCCGGCTTGTCATCCTGAGGTAAAATGATATGGCGAATTTTTGAATTAATGCAAAACCCTCAATATAGAAATCCTCCGTTTTCAATAAGGCTGTAGTAAAAAATTCCGGGATTTTTTCTAATCATTCTATATATAATCTTTTTCTGCAAAGGGCAGCTGCTTCCTATTTCCTTTATAATCAGTGTCTCTTCCGCTTTTATTTTCAGTAAAGCTTTGCGTATAACCATCTCAATATCTTCTTTATCTTCAATATATAATGATAATTCCTTTAGCTTTGGTTTTTTACTTACCCGGTTGCCAATTATTAATGACAGCATTATTAGAATCCAAAGAGAAAAGCTCATTATTTTAAGCAAAATGACCACAAAAAAACCTCCTTCTAGCCTTTTAGTATATAATATGCTATCAAGAGGTTACTTGATTACAGTATTTAGACTCTTAATTACTCATCAGACACCAGGTTGTTTTTCAATGCAAATACTGCTGCCTGGGTTCTATCCTTAACTCCTAATTTCCTAAAAATACTGGTAAGGTGGTTTTTCACCGTTTTTTCACTAATAAATATAGCTTCTGCCATCTCCTTATTATTATATCCCTTTACCAAAAGGGCTAATACATCTTTCTCTCTTTTAGTCAGTTTATTATCTTTTTTTACTTTTTCCGGCCGGGTTAATTCATCTACTAACCGGTTAGCAACCCGGGGATGAATAACTACTTCCCCTTTCATTACCTTATAAATACTATTAATAAGCTCATTTCCAGCAACATCTTTTAAGATATATCCCGCTACTCCAGCCCTGACCATATCTACAACTTCTTTATCTTCATAAATGGTGAGGGCAATTATTCGTGTATCTGGAAACTCCTTGGTAATTACCCGGGTAGCTACAATACCATCAGTACCAGGCATTTTGATATCCATGAGTATTATATCCGGTTTTTCCTTGCGTGCTATATTAATGGCCCCCTGCCCATCCCCTACTTCGGTTATTATTTCTATGTTTTCGTCTTGTTCTAGAATTTTTCTCAACCCTTCTCTAACCAGCAGATGGTCATCTGCTATTAGCACTCTAATCTTTTTCATACTGTCTATCCTCTCTTTCCAGCGGGGCTTTGATAATTATTTTGGTTCCTACACCAGGTGAAGATACTATTTGTATTTCTCCATCTATTATCTCAGCTCTTTCTTCCATTCCAGATATACCATATGTATCCTTGGTTTTAGAGAAATTAAAACCTACTCCCTCATCCTTTATAATAAGAGTAATAAATCTGCCGTCATTTTCTATTTTGACAACAGCCTCATTAACTCTCGAATGTTTTCTAGCATTATTTACTGCCTCCTGAATTAAACGGAATAATACTATTCTAAACGAATAATCCAGGCTATCTATATCTCCTGATGATATAAAATTGATATTGAAGCTATGCCTTGCATAATAGTCTTTAAAGAATTCTTTCAGGATTTCGGAAAAAGGTCCTTCTCTTAAAAATACCGGGTTGAGATCATATAAAACCTGTCTAAGTTCCAAAAGGCATTTTACAACCATTTCTTTAGTGTTTTTCAGCCCTTTATAAACCTTATTTATATCATTTAGTCCCTCTTGTTCAATCAGGTCTAAATTCATCAACATACTGGCAAGAATCTGGGCCGGTCCATCATGAATCTCACGGGCAATCCTATTTCTTTCTAACTCCCGGGATTCAATTTTTAGCATTTGCGGTCCTACCGAATAGTCTAATCCTGGAGCTTCCCATATAATTTCATTTGCCTCAATAATTTTTATTGCTAATCCAGTATTAATTAATAGCCTTTCCGCTTTCTTAGCTGCAATTCTGAATTTAGCTGCCTGCTCATCCAATAGCAGCTTTTGTCTTTTTATATCTAACCCAGGTTTAGCTGGTAGGTCTTCCTTTTCACGCTCTGCTAACATACACTGCCGGTTATATTCCTGAAGAATAATAAAAATTTCTTCCCTGCTTTTTTCAAGGTTTTCAATTATTTGACCCAGAACTCTGTTTAGTTTATCTAGTCCTAATTTGTCTCTGCTAATAGAGCTTTCGTCATATTTCATAAATATCCTTCCTTGTTTGAGTAATTCCAATAAATATTTAGTTACTTCGCCTCCCTTAGTTTAAGTTACTTATAAAATTCGGCAATATGAGGGGCAAAATCCTTTTTTATCCTCTGAAAACCATTATTTTTTCTAATTACCAGGGATTTTGCTAACTGCTAAAAACCCTAATCCTTATATCGTAGAGGAGAATTTTATTTATTAACTGCGGATTTTACACGATTGATTAATAGGAATAGTTAATTGGCTGTACTCGAAAACGAGCGGATTAGGTTAGTTTCAAGGTTTTTCCATCAATAATGAATGCATTCTTGATTCTATAATAATCTAGATTTAGCAGAAGTAACTTTTATGTAATCACCTTACTTTATTTTCATACCTGGTTGTGCCCACTGGGCATGGGGAGTTAGTTAGAAAACAAAAATAAGACAAAAAATTCGACCCATTCAGGTCGAATTTTATCTATAAATAACAGCTCTTATAATCCCAAGGCTTTTAGAACCTCAGCTTTAATCCCCTCCATTTTTTCAGTATCATTAGCTTCAATATAAATTCTAACAACCGGTTCAGTTCCGGAAGCGCGTATAAGCACCCAGCTTCCATCTACCAGTACTATTTTATTTTCCTCTAAGTTATTATTCGATTCTACTTTTATCCCGTTAAGAGAATCAGGTCGATAATCTGCAAGTAAACCCATTATCTGCTTTTTATCCTGCTGGCTGACCCGTATGTCTAACCTTTCACTTACCAGGTTGCCATAATCCGCATTTAACTCCTCGCTTAGCTCGGTCAGAGTTTTACCAGAATAAACCAGCATTTCTACGACCATCAGGCATGCAAGTATACCATCTTTTTCCGGTATA
This sequence comes from uncultured Syntrophomonadaceae bacterium, assembly GCA_964482585.1. GTDB lineage: Bacteria > Bacillota > Syntrophomonadia > Syntrophomonadales > Syntrophomonadaceae > CAYZYO01. The sequence continues at coordinate 5,741 of CAYZYO010000016.1, forward strand.
TGACCAAAAATACTAAGGCCCCCGCTTTCTTCGGCTCCTAGCATGCACCCTTTTTGCCTCATGATATCTCCAATGTATTTAAATCCAACCGGGGTTTCAATAACATCTATACCATTGCGGCGGGCTATACGATCCAGCATGTGAGTTGTAGCAATTGACCGGCAGATCGGTCCCCTGAAACTGCGGGTTTTTATCAGGTGATCAAGCAGAAGGTACATAATCCGATTGGCACTTACAAAATCCCCTTTATCATCAACAATACCGAAACGATCAGCATCCCCGTCTAAGGCTAGGCCAATATCAGCCTTATAACTAATAACTGCTCTTTTTAAATCATTTAAAATAGGCTCTATCGGTTCGGGCATTGAGCCCCCAAAAAGGACGTCCCGGTAGTTATTTATGGTCTTTACTTCACAATCAAGAACGTTTAGTACTTTATCCAGATATCCTATTCCAGCTCCATACATAGGATTAACTACAACTCTCAGCTTTTTTTCTTTAAAAAATTCGGTTTTTAAAATCTTTAACACATGGTTAATATACTGTTGGTCAATATCAATTCTTTCTAAAATATCTAGTTGAACAGCTTCCTCTAGATTTAATCTGTATACCTTCCCTCCATTTAGGACCTTATTTACTTCGCCTTCTATAGAATCAGTCACCTCCGGCATAGCCGGTCCAGCATAATCAGGTATAAATTTAATTCCATTATATTCAGGTGGATTATGACTTGCGGTTACTATCATCGCCCCACCTGCTTCTTTTATACGGGTGGCAAAAGCTGCAATTGGAGTGGGAACTGCTCTTTTAAACAGCATGACTTTTATTCCATTTCCCACCAGAACCCGTGCACATTCTTCAGCAAAATCCTTGGACATAAACCGGTTATCATAGCCTATAATAACACCTTTTTTGTTTAAATTTACATTATTTAAATAATTGGCTATTCCCTGAGCTACCACCTGGCAGTTCTCACAGGTAAAATCTTTAGCAATTATTGCTCTCCAACCATCTGTACCAAATTTAATCTGAAGCATCAAAATCCTCCTTAAAAGGGCTGATTAAATAGATTAATCAGAAATATCGGTAATCTCGTTTAGCTTATCCCTGACCTCGTCTATATATATATTGCCATTTTCATCCAGACTGGCATAAGTAATATCTTTGGCACTATTATAGCCCAAACTCTTTAACTGTTTTATTAACCAATTCTCATCAAGGTTGTTTTGTTTAAGATTTTGATATATAACCTCGCCATCAACAATTATCTCTGAAAGAATTCCTTCATAGGGCGTATCTACATTAAGATCAGCAGGAGTAACCGGCCTTTTTTGCGATTTTTTCAATACTGTTAATTGCCCATCAGTTTCAGCAACTGCAAATTCCACATCTTTAATATTAAAAACTTCTTTTTCTCTTAACTGCATTAGCAGGTTTTCCATATTATACCTGGACTTGGCCATGTTATGCTCCATTATCTTCCCATTATGAATGAGTATAACCGGTTCACCTTCAATAATCTTCCTTAAGGGACGGCTCCTTTCCGTTACTACACCCATAACATAATTTATAGCAGTAAAAATGGTCAATACCCACAAATATAATAGAGTCTTATTTCCCTGGTCAACCGCAATAGTAGCTGCAATATTTCCAAAGGTAATACCGGTTACATAATCGTAAAAAGTTAACTGGCTCATCTGCTGTTTTCCCAGTATCCGAGCATAGATTAATATTCCAAAAAAAGCCATCAGGGTTTTAATTAATGCCTCTAAATAAGGGTCCACCTCTACTACCTCCCGAGAATAAAATAAATTACTCTATTAGTCTCCCTGAGAGGTATTGTAATAATTCCTTATTTCTATTATTAATAATAACTACTAGACTATAAATATTTTTAGTACTGTCATCTGAGCCCAAAGGCCGGGGTTAAGATAACTGGCTGAGCTCACTATGACATTTGGATTTTTTAAATTATACAAAAACATTTATTTATTAATTACCAGCATTATTTTAAACTCTTTACCTCTGAGCCCCGATACGCGCATATAAGAAATCAGTTAAGACTTTCACAATACGCCGGGCAGCTTTTCCATCTCCATAAGGGTTTATAGCCCGGGCCATTTTTTCATATTCACCAGCATCACCAAGTAAAAGTTTAGCCTCATTATAGATCTTCTTGCGGTTAGTGCCTACTAATTTAACAGTACCTGCTTGTAAGGCTTCAGGACGTTCAGTAGTATCCCGCAAAACTAAAACCGGCTTACCCAAAGACGGAGCTTCTTCCTGCATTCCTCCTGAATCTGTAAGCACCAGGTAAGAGGCATTCATCAAATTGGCAAAGGGTTCATAATCAAGCGGTTCAATCAGGTGAAAACGCTCCCTGCCTTCAAGCATTTCCATGGCAATTTTTCTTACGGTAGGATTTCTATGTACCGGAAAAACTACTTCCACATCGTCAAATTCCTCAACCAGATCAATTAATGCTCTGTAAATTTCCCGCATTCTCTCTCCCCAGTTTTCCCGGCGATGGGTTGTAACCAAAAGCAGCCGGTTATTTAAATTAATATTTTCTAAACCAGCACCAAATTGGTATCCCGGCCTCACTGTCTCTAAAAGGGCATCAATGACGGTGTTTCCAGTAACCCAGATTTTAAAGTTGGCAGTAACTTCATTAAGCAGATTTTCTCTTGCGGTATCAGTTGGAGCAAAATGTAATTCTGCTAATCTCCCGGTCAAAGTCCGGTTCATCTCTTCGGGAAAAGGAGAGTATTTATTGCGTGTTCGCAGTCCTGCTTCCACATGCCCAACCGGTATTCTCTGATAAAAGGCAGCCAGTGAAGCTGCAAAAGTTGTTGTGGTATCACCATGGACTAATACCATGTCAGGTTTTTCTTTAGCTATTATATCCTTTAAACCACTGAGAACTTCAGTAGTAATACTGAATAGATCCTGTTCCTCTTTCATCAAGTCCAGATCATAATTCGGATCTATTTTAAAAAGGTGTAAGACCTGGTCCAGCATTTCCCGGTGCTGAGCAGTTACCGCTACTACTGTTTTGATATTTTTCACCTTTTCTAATTCCTTGATTACTGGAGCCATCTTAATAGCTTCCGGTCGAGTCCCAAAAACTGCCATGATTTTTCCCAAATACATCACATTCATCCTTCCAGCTTATATTAATTCCAGGGAACAGTTCTCCTGGTTGCATCCAAGGGGATTATCCAGGTAACGGTTTCTGGTTTCTTGCCAACCAGGAGAACTGTTCCCTGGGATTTGCCTTAGAAGGTCATTACCGCTTTAGCATAGATATAGGAAGAATATCAACTACCTTGAAAACAAGGCAATTCTTCAGTTTAAATTTAGCGTAGCCGGTAAGATCCAGCCGTTTTTTAATTCTATAGAAATACTCGCCTTCGGTTAAATCCTCAATTAGTTCAACATACACCCTTATGCCATCCTTAGTCTTATCACCATCAGTCAAGAGAACCATGAAAACCCCTTTACCTGTTTCTTTCAAATTGGCATAGGTTTTATCAGCACCAAAACGGGCACAGATTATGGTATCCTCATCTATCATTTCTAAGATAGTAATAATTGCTGTATTTACATTATAATTCTTATCAACTGTACTTAAAGAAGTTGAAATATAATTGGCATTTATTAGCTGCCGGGCTTTTTCAATTAATTCCCTATCCAATTATAAACCTCCTTTGCAAAATCTACCAACAAATATGCCTATTATCACCATCGTAATATATTCCTACCTTCAAGTCAAAAAGACTATTTAACCGCGTATTTTAAACCGGGATAAAACAATTTTAATAGCTAATTTTAGTAAGAAAATAAGGGCTTAATGCAATCACCTTACCGGACAGAGCCGTAGAAACCATAGAGGCACTTCAGTCGCCGCCCTTACACCCTGAATTGCGGCTGATCGGCGACTGAAGTCGCCTCTACGGTATCTTATACCGTATAAGACCGTACAATATGGGAATTAGGGATAACTGCAGAGTTAAAGGCAGAATATTATAATTGTTCAGATACCTATTAAAACAAAAACTAAAAAATCTACGGTGGATCTGTGCTCATCTGTGGTTATTAATCACCTCTTTGTTTTCATAAATGGTTGTGTCCTCCAACCATGAGGGATTAAATTTTTGTATTATGAAAATAATTCATATATTAAATAGAAGGAATTTATAATATAATACAGAATATATAATAAGCCTTTATTAATATATGTAAGAGTATATATGATTAGATGTTATATGTATTCTTATAAGGTGGTGATAAAAATAAAAAAATTTTAGTTTTACCTGGAGTATATGTCCTGATTATTTTTATTCCAAAACATTGAAAATATTCTATTGAGGGGGAAAAAGCATGAGTAAAAAGAAATTGATGGTATTAGCAGGTCTTATTATTGGAGCCCTGGCCGCATATATGAGTGTCCTGGGCAATCCTGCGAACATGGGTGTATGTATCGCCTGTTTTTATCGTGATATCGCAGGGGCTCTCGGTTTTCACCAAGCTGCTGCTGTACAATATTTGCGGCCGGAGATTATGGGAATAGCCCTGGGTGGATTTATATCGGCACTGGCTTTTGGTGAATTTCGCAGCCGTGGCGGTTCATCTCCCCTGGTTCGTTTTCTTTTGGGGGCATTTTTTATGATCGGGGCCCTGGTTTTCCTGGGCTGCCCGGTAAGAGCAGTCCTGCGGCTGGCCGGCGGTGATCTTAATGCCATTGCAGCATTTGCCGGTGTAGTTGTTGGTGCTTTAATAGGCATCTATTTTCTCAAACGCGGATTTAATCTGGGCCGGGCAAATCCAACCTTTACTGCTTCCGGTTGGTTAATGCCCCTCTTAATGGTAGGACTTCTCCTTTTAGCCCTTGCCAAACCCGCATTTATCTTTTACAGTGAAAAAGGCCCGGGGGCTGCTTTTGCCTCATTAGGTATTTCCCTGGCAGCCGGACTACTTATCGGTTTTCTTGCCCAGAGAACCAGGATGTGTTTTGTCGGCGGCTGGCGTGACATTTTCCTGGTTAAAGATACTTATCTTATCAGCGGGATTGCCGCTGTTTTTATAGGTGCACTTATAATTAACTTAATTACCGGAAATGTCAATATCGGTTTTGAAGGACAGCCGGTTGCTCATACCAATCAACTCTGGTCCTTTTTAGGAATGACCCTGGCCGGACTTACGGCAACACTTCTGGGAGGCTGTCCTTTAAGGCAGACTATCCTGTCTTCTGAAGGCGATGTGGACGCATCAGTTACCATTTTAGGTCTAATAGCCGGAGCAGCTATTTCCCATAATTTCCTGCTGGCTTCAAGTACTGCTGGCCCTGGAACATATGGTCCTGTCGCTGTTATAATAGGTCTGGCTTTTGCCTGTTTTATTGGCTATATAATGTGCGAGAATATTGAGCTTCCATTTAAAAAAGATGCTAGGACAGATATGAACATCGGACAATAATTAATACAATTAAATGAGGTGATTATGAAATGCCCTGGAAAAAAATTAAATCCCACTTTTCCAAAAAGGAGAATATTCCAGATAATACAGCCGGAATCGGGCTGGTAGTTTTCTATGTGGTGGAAGAAGCTATTAAAGCAGAGAAGATAATTAGAAAAGCCGGTTATTCCTGCAAACTGGTTGCACCACCTCCTGATTTACGTAAAGGCTGTGATCTGGCATTAGAAATAGACCTGCTAGAACAACCGGCTATTGAACGGCTGCTCAAATCAGAAGTCCAATACCAGGGTATATTTCCCCTGTCAGGAAATACAGAATTAATAACTATAGTAAAGGTTAAACATTATGAAGCAGGATATACCATGGTAAAAGCGGGTAATATGAAATTAACTTTCGATAATAGAACCGGAATAATTGTAAACACATCCGGCGGCGGTTGTCCCGATATTCCCTATCTTAATATTCAGATGGTTGATAAACATCTATCAGACGCCCCCCGTCCCAGGGATCTCGGCTACACCTTATGTGCCTTAATGCTGGACCGTGCTTATGAAGAGTGTCTTTCTTTATGGGATAGGAGGGAAAAGTTTTGCTGTTAATTGCCGGGATTATTCCCTCAGCTGATTTTCCACTGGTTAAAGGAACTATAAGGAAAGAAAATAGTATTCTAAAAATAAATGATTATTCCATCCCGGCTGCCCAGGGAACAGCCGCCATGATCAGTTCTGCACTGGCTGTCACAACCTTTTTGAACCTTGAACCACCTCAGGTTTTACTTGCAGGTGATACTGGTTCCGGTAAAGGGAGCAGAGCTATCTATAAATACTTGATTGAAAACATTGCTGATCTGCAGCCCCGGGTTCTGGCCCTGCACTACTGCATGCCTATTTTGCAATTAACCAAAAAACTTGTTACTGCAGTTAAAAGGTGCAGTAATAAGCCGGTACTGATAGCAGATGCTGCTTCCATGTATGCGGCTAAAGCTGCCGGGGTAGCACCTGAATTCGATATTTTTACCCCGGATGCTTCAGAGCTGGCTTTTTTAGCCGACCCTGAAGCTGTACACCCGGCTTATATGAGCCGATATCTTTTTGAGGCGGATATTTCTACAGCTCCAGAATTGATTAATAAGGCTTATAAATACCAAAATTCTGCCCAATTCCTGCTGGTAAAAGGAGCCATTGATTATCTAGCCTGTGATGGCAGCATCCTGGGCACAATTACCCAGCCTGATGTTCCGGAAATTGAGTGTATAGGAGGAACCGGTGATACTATTACCGGCATGATAGCAGCTCTAATTTATGCCGGATTAGACCCGCAAAAAGCTGCGGTAATCAGTGCAGCTGCCAACCGCTTAGCCGGACAAAGGGCAAAAGCTAACCCGGCTACGAAAATAAATGAAATTATTGACCAATTCCCTGCTGTTTTTGCAGATAACCTCAATTCATGGATATTATTGAAAGGAGATTATTAAAATGATAGAAATTGATGTACGTGGTCTTTCATGCCCAATTCCTGTAGTTCAAACTAAACAGGCCATAGAAAAAAATCCAGGCGAACCCATCACTGTTCTCCTGGAAACTGAAGTTTCTAAAGAAAATGTAACCCGTTTGGCTGAAAACCAGGGCTATAAAGTAAAATACGAAAAATCAGGTAATGCATACCGATTGCTGCTGGAAAAATGAGTTTCATAATTCATTTACTAAGGATGTACACTGGGATCGGTTCACTCATGATTATCTGCGAATACCGTTCATAACAACATCAGTGAGCTGATCTGCCAGTGCTTCCGGGTTTATTTCCCAGTTATCCAATATGTTAACCGCCCAGATAGAACCGATTAATCCCGCCAGTATAAGATATACCAGCATGCTGTTTACCGGTTTTATCTCTTTGGCTGCTACTGCTTTATCTACAATTTGTGCAATTACTCTTTCCTGCTCTTCCCTGCGTCTATCCATCCATTCCCTTAATTCATCATCCATTATTTCACTATCCCAGATCAGAATCCGGGCTAATTTCTTGTTGTCTTTGCTGAAAGCAAAATGTCCTTTTATTATGGTCCAAATGCTTTCTTCAAAGTTGAGCTGCTGAATAGACTCTGCAGTAAACGAATTAGAGTATTCTTTCCATGATTTGATAATAATTTCATGAAATAAGTGGAGTTTGCTGTCAAAGTATTCATATAGAGTCCCTTTCCCTATCCCTGCGGTCTCTGCAATTTCTTCCATTCTGGCCCGGTTATAACCGCGGCAGGTAAACACTTCTACTGCCGCCAGCAAAATGCGTTCCCTTTTGTTATAGGTCCTGCCTATAAGATCTTTCATATAAAATTCCTCCCCAGAACATCGATGTATACCGGTTAATTTCTAAATTCCCACCTTTTAACCTGCAGGCAGACCTGTTTGGCCTGCCTGCAGCTGTCAATGACCTTAATCCATATATAGCCTCCAGTAATGCTTGGACAAGATTCAATGACTATTCAATCGATATCGGGTTTGACTGGAACTGATCTGCGGGTAACTTTTTTTTCCGGCGCCTGTGTCCTATGTCATCCAAAATGGAATATACCACCGGCACCAGCACCAGTGTAATCAAGGTAGAAACCAACAACCCCCCGATTACTACTGTTGCCAGGGGAGCCTGGTATTCTCCACCTTCTCCCATCCCTAATGCCAGGGGAACCATGGCCAGGATAGTACTGAAGGCAGTCATAAGTATTGGCCGCAGCCTCACTCTCCCCGTTTCTATTATTGCTTCATCCCGGTCCATACCTTTATCAATCTGCTGTTTAAGGTAATCTACAAATACTATAGCATTGGAAACGGCTACTCCCACCAGCATAATCATTCCAATAAAAGCCGGTACACTAAGGGCCCTGCCGGTTAGGAATAGTGCCAGGATTATACCAATTATGGCGGTAGGTAAAGAAAACATAATTACAAATGGAGTAAAGAATGATTCATACTGTACCGCCATAACTGCATATACTAAAATAATAGCCAACAATAAGGCTAAAGCAAGGTCTTCAAAGGTATCCATCATCATCTGGTTTTGCCCGGTATATAACACCTCATATCCTGCAGGCAGCTGTATTTCATCTACTTTGGTCTTAATATCGTCGGTTACACTCTTAAGGTCTCGATTAAACAAAGCAGCACTGACATTTGCAATTCTCACCTGGTCCTGGCGTTCAATAGATATAGGGCCTTGTTCAATGGAAAAAGATGCAATTTGAGACAGTTTAATCCCAATTCCCATAGAATTGCGAATAGTCAAATTCTTTAAATAATCGATATCCTGTACCTGTTCAGTAGGGTAGCAGACTAATACATCGATCTCTTTCCCTTCTACCCGGTACTGGGTGGCAACCGTGCCCTGCATAGATGCATTGATAGCCGAAGACACCTGGATCGGAGTCAACCCGTAAGCTGCCGCCCGATCACGATCAACATGAACCTGCATCTCAGGGGTGCCATCAGTTAAGGAAGATAGGACTTCCCGGGTTCCTGGCACATTCCTGACTACTTCCGCTATTTCTTTTGAGAGTTCCTTTAATACCTCCAGATCATCACCGGTTACCTGAAGGGATATGGCATCACTGCTTCCGGACATCATTCCTCCGGTGCTGTCCATTCCACTAACTTCAATTTTGGCCCCGGGTATGTCTGCCATACTCTGCCGTATTTCTTCGGTAACTTGATTGATATCCTTTTTACGCTCTGCCCGGGGACACAGCTTAACATACATAGTGGATACATCGGTATGAGATCCGGAACCCATGAGCATAACCGATGATGACCCAATACTGGCAAATATTAAATCTACTTCTGGAAGACTATGCAATCTTTCCTCAACCTGCCGGCTCACCTCATCAGTATTTGTAATGGTGCTTCCCTTATCTGTCTCAATATTAATAGATATTTCCCCGGAATCCATAGCCGGCATAAATTCAGCCCCTATAAGTGGTATTAATGCCAGAGAACCGACCATCATTAAAGTAACCAGAGCTATCACCCGGCGGCGTCTCCTCAATGCTGACTGCAGTAGTCTGCTGTACCTCTCACTAAGCCCGTCAATAAAGCGGCTAAAGCGATCGGTAATCTTTTTGCTTTCTCCTATGTTATATTTTTGAAGTTTCTCCATGGTTTTATCAGTAAGCATACGTGAAGCCATAAGTGGAATTATAGTTAAGGAAATAAACAGAGAAGCCAGAATCGCACAGCATATGGTAATAGCTAAGGGACGGAATAAAATAGAGGTCAAACCCTGTACATAAGCGATAGGAGCAAATACCGCAATAATAGTTAAAGTAGCAGCAATTACCGCTCCCCCGACTTCCGAAGCTCCCTTTTGAGCTGCCTCAATACGGGGTAATCCTGCCTGTCGATGGCGATAGATATTTTCAAATACCACTATTGAATCATCGACTATCCTACCTACCCCTAAAGCCAGTCCTCCCATAGTAATCAGGTTAACTGTACTATTGGTAAAGTACATCAAGATAAAGGTAGTAATTATTGATACCGGTATAGAAACAAAGATGATAAAGGTACTGCGCCAGTTGCGCAGAAAGAGGAAGATAGCCAAGATAGCCAAGAGAGCTCCCTCTAATATCATTTTCTCAGTATTTTGAATAGACATATTTATATATTCAGCCTGGTCCATTACCACACTGATTTCAAGATCTAAATTCAATTCCTGTTTAATTTTATCCAGTTCATTCAGAACTTGGCCAGAAGCTGATACAGTATTGGCCCCGGTCTGCTTCATGCAGTGGATTCCAACTGCCGGCTTCCCATTCACCCTGGTATACTGGGTGGTTTCCTCATAACCATCCTGAATTGCCGCAATATCTCCCAGCCGAATAGCCTGACCGGTCGTTGTTAGAATACGTACATCCGCGATATCAGCAGTTGTTTCAAACTGCTGCAGGTTGCGAACATAATACTTGCGTTGGCCCTGTTCATATTGGCCTCCGGACATATTGAAATTCTCCGCCTGCAGTACCGATACCACCTGGGCCAGAGATAGATTATGATTCTCCAGTTTTACCGGGTCAACCTCGACCTTAACCTGTCGTACATTTCCTCCGGTTATATATACCGATGCTATTTCGGGTATACGGGAAAGCCGGGGCTCAATAACATCTTCGGCAATATCCTGCAGCTGTTCCAGGTTTTCGCCCCCACTTACTCCGATCTGCAAAATAGGCATCATATTGGGGTCCATCTTAACAACCATCGGTTTGCCGGCACCGGTTGGCAAAAAACTCTCAATAAAGGAGATGTTTTCCCGGATATCCAGCATGGAACTGTCCATATCGGTCCCCCAATCAAACATGATCAGGACTACTGAACTGCCTTCACTGGATGTCGAATAGAGTTCGGTGATGCCGCTGAGGCTGTTTAAAGAGCCTTCCATAGGTTTGGTAACCTGGGATTCCACCTCTTCCGGTCCAGCCCCTGAATAACTGGTAATAACAGCAGCCATAGGAAAGTTCATTTCCGGCAGTAAATCAACATCAGTGCGGGAAAAAGAGAAAAACCCCAGAATTAGAATAACCGCGACTATTATAATAACACTTACCGGTCTTTTGGTAGCAAAATTAACTATTTTCACTATTCTTCACCCCCGGTGACTACCCTGACTTTACTGCCGTCACTCACCAGAGTATTGCCTTTCTCTATTACCTCCTGCCCTTCTTTAAGGCCTTTAGTTATTTGAATGAGATTACTGTTTTCAATCCCGGTTTCTACCTCCAATAGATGCGCCCGGCTGTCTTCATCAACTATGTAGACTACAGACCTGCTGCCTTTGGGAGTGACCGCATTACGGGGTACACAAAGCGCATTCTCTTCCGAAACAGTGGCTAATGCTACCTGGGCAAACATCCCTGATCTTATTAAATTATCCGGATTATCCATGGTAATCTTAACTATATAGTTCCTGCTGCCGGGATCTGCCGCTGCTGATACGCTTGCAACCTTTCCCTTTAAAGGCTCCTGTCTGACCGCACTAACCGTCACCTGAACTTCACTACCCTCCTGAATATATGCTATCTCGGATTCACTTACCTGAATTTCTATTTCCAGACGGGAGGTATCACTTATAACTGCTGCCGGGGACTGCATAAGAGCCATTTCCCCCAGGGAAAGCCCGATAGTACCTACTATTCCATTGATAGGGGATGTTATGGTACAATTACCGCAGCTGTTCTTAGCCTGCTGCAACCCAGCCTGGGCCTGCTCAATGGCTGCTTCCGCACTCCCGGAATTGAGAGCATCATACTGCGCTTTGGCAGCTTCCAACTGGCTGTCCGAAACCGCACCACTTTCATGCAGTGCCAGTGTTCTTTCATAATTAGCCAGGGCAGTAGCCTTTTGAATATCATTAGCCCTCTTCCCCGCCTCAGCCATTTCTACGGCTGCTTCCGCCTGCCTGATAGCGGCTTCATAATCAGAACTATCCAGAGTTATCAAGACCTGTCCTGCTTTTACATAATCACCTGGTTTAACATTAATAGATGTGACCCGGGCAGCTGCCTTAGGCATAACATTTACTTCATTAATACCTCTAACGATTCCTGAATATTTGGAAGTCTTAGCTATGTACCCGGATTTAGCCTGAGCTACCTTTACTGTCAATTCGGATTCCTGGGCTTTTTCCTGGGTGTCACTGCACCCGCTTAGTAGTAGTGTGCAGCTGAGAAACATTATTAGCACCAGGCCTACTAGTTTAGTCTCCTTTTTCACTTTGAACCCTCCCAATTAGTCTGTTCGTAAAATTCCGACCGGCTGGTCAGTCTATTCTATTATAACTTTAAGGTTTAGACACAGTCAATAATAATCCTTTATTGTAAAGATTCCCATACTTTATCAAGGAAGGCATAAGTTTTTAACTGGTGGCATAAGGAAACCCCCTGTTTAATTTATCACTTAAACAGGGAGTTTAAAGGATGGCTCTCTTAAGTTTCTTGCTTATTATTCTTCCAGATAAATGTCCATCACCTTATGTAATCCGTGCCATGCCGTGTCGACTACATAGAACTCTGTTTGATCAATTTTTACCCGGGCATCTATCAGATTATAGTTTGTACCCTTATAAGTAAAATGCGAGGGATCCAGTATAATAATTTTATCAAAATCTACCCATGAACCATTTACATAAATAGTGGTATCACTGGTTCCTTCTTGATATTCCCAACCGTCTTTAAAGAATACATATTTATCTGGTTGGTTGGCTAGATAACCGGTGGAAATGGAGCCGGTCCTGATTATCGTTGCACTTATACCTGGGTCATAGTCAACCTGATCAATATCGTAGGTCTTATTATCAAAGCGCACCTTAAAACTGGAATCCAGCTCATACTGCCTGCCATCTATACGCAGGAGGTTACGGCTAACTACCAGCACATCATCCATATCATAAATGTCTCCGCTCCAGAGAATTTTTATATCTTCAGGATTACGGTATTCATTATTAATTAATACCCATTCATAGCTGCTCCCTTCACCGGCATAGATGATAAATTTCGCATTGCTCACCTCAATATGATTAATATTGTACTGGATTCCATCAATTATCATTACTACATCAGCCGGGGAATAGGTCTTACCGGCTGCCGTAAAATTACCCTTAGCATCAAGTACTACTTCCGACATATTATAGCGTTTTCCTCCCAGGATAAAATCAATGTTATTAATACTGGATAAATTCAAGGTGCTGGTACCGGTAAAAATTGCCATTATATCAGAAAGTGCCATTCCTTGAAATATTACCGGGTCGGTCCTAACCAGCTGAGGAGTAGTTCCTGCAGTATTAAATTCAATTTTTGTAATATCACAAAAATCCTGGTTCAAGGCTATGGTAATCTTATCCCGGCTTAAGTCATATGTATTTCCGGCAATCTTTACAGTATATTCATCTATTATTTCCAAATCGGAAAGATAGAGTTCACTGTTAGCTGAATTAATATAGAGTTTTACATAATCAGAATTAAAACTATAGGTTCCATAGGTAAAGCGGTTAATCTTTCGACTGCTGGGGTATACTAGCAGTTCATTCCCCTTAACCGTCATCTTATTTACCCCGTAACGATTGTTGTTTACAATAATATCTGGATTATTAGTAGTACTGTCAAGTTTAAAGCGCTGACTGCCGTTTAAAGTCAGGTATCCTTGACTGGTTGATAATGAAGCTGCTTTAGTATCAATAAAATTAACCTTAAAGTATATAGGAGTGGTATAGATGTTAAAGGATTCGTCATCAATAATGACCGTATTTATACTGCCCGGTTTTAATGGAGATGAAACAGGCTGTAGATCTAAATACCTGGAAATAACTGTACTTACCTGGGCCCTAGTCATTGTTTGGAAAGGCTCAAAATTCCCATTGGGAAACCCGGTAATAAGTCCCAGGTCATAGGCAGTTTTAATATAGCCTCGATACATGCTTTTTTCGATATTAGCCCGGTCATTAAAAGAAAGCGTACCGCTGTCTGGCTGTTTTCCCAAAGCCCTTACCAGCATGGCTGCTGCCTGGCTTCGTTTAATACTGTCATCGGGATAGAATCCGTTGGGATCCTCGGACGGAACTAAAATACCCAGCTTTACCGCCTCATTTATCTGGGCTTTAGCCCAGTGGTAATTGGTATCCTTATAATTGGCACTAGTTGTATCGGCTGCCTGTATTCCTTTACAGGATATTAAAATAGTAACAAATTCCGCCTTACTCATATTGCGCTCCGGCTTAAACGTCCCGTCCGGATATCCATTTACATAGCCTGCCGAAGATAGTCGAGTGATATATTCCTGAGCCCAGTGCCCTTTAACATCCGGGAAATTTAAATCTGCTGCCACAATTGGTACGGTAAACATTGTAACTGTAGCCAGCAATAAGAAAAAAATTATCACCCAGCTTTTATTTTGCATTATAAAACCTCCCGTATAAACATTTTTTTGCTATTAAATTCTAATTAAAGAAAAAATTTATTTTCGTTTTTAGTATATCACTGTTTAATACTGTAAAGCCAACATTATATTGCCAACATGGTGAAGACGATTAAAGCTTATCTTTAAAATTGCTCACTTCATCATCTTGATTTATTAAATTATAATATCTCTGTATCACTCAGCTCCCAGGTTGTTTAAGCACAAAAAATCACCCCTGCTATAATTAAGACTAAGCAGGGGAATTATTAACTCAAGTCAACTAACTAAATACTTTTGTTTTTTATTTTTACTGGTTATCATCTGATATTTACTGTTCTTTTTGTTTCATCCCAATCAACATTATAACCAAAGGCTTCTGCAATATAGCGTGCCGGCAAATATACCCGACTATTTTTATTTACTGGAGATACATCCATCTTCTTTCTTTGACCATTTACATCGATCAAATTACTTGTTACAGAAACCTTTATCAAATTATTATCTTTTTTAAGAGTTACAGTTTTTAAAGAATTATCCCACCCAATATCTTTTTCAGCTATTCCCAGGGCTAACGCCAAATAACGAACAGGAACGAAACTGCGTCCATTGTCTATAAAAGGTTGAGCATCCATACCTCTTAACTCACCTTTTACCTGGTAAGTTTTTTGTCCTATAGTAAACTCAGCCAGAGTTTCAGTCTCGGAATCTGAACATGTAAAAAAACTTAATACTAAGTCCTCATTGAGGGTTCTGTCTAAATCACTTGTAATGGCATCAAAAGGAATTCTTACAGAGTACTTTGAGTCCTTGTTTAGATATTCTTCTGGTGTAATTATTAGTGTTTTAGCATCAATAGTCTTGTGTACAGCTATAAGATTAAGCAGAGCATCAGTCAACCTTATTTTTTCATAAGCAATACCCGGGTAAATATCTTTATTAAACGTTATTTTAATGATTTTATCAATCACAACATTATTTTCTCCTGATACTGGATCGGTACTCACGTTTTCTAGTTGGTAAGTATCCAAGGCATATAACTTCCCATCTTTGGAACCTATGTAAATAGTCCCACCACTTGCTAAAGCAGGAGCACCTTCAATTCCTCCTATATTATAGTGCCATATTTTTTTTCCATTCTTATCAAGTGCCGAAAATACTCCCGACAAATTCTTTGAGCCAACGTAAATTGTCCCATCCGCCCCAATCAATGGAGTAGAACAAGCATACACCGGATATGTCTGTACCTTAGCCCAACCTGGAGAATAAACATATAGTTCATCACCGCTAATATAGAGGCGTCCGTCCTCGCTCATAGCCAAAGACGATTTTACCTCTCCAGCTTGATTCAAACTACAACTATATCTTATTTTTCCTTCAGGATTAATTACATATAGATTATCACGGCTACAAACATAAACATTATTATCTTTATCCACTGCGGGAACCCCCGGATTGCTGCCCAAATGATATTTCCATTTTTGGGTTCCATCAGGCTTTATACAAAATATATCTCCACTCCGGGAACTCACATATATAGAGTTATCCTGTCCTATGGCCACTGGAAAATCAATTCCTCTAGTAATAAACTTCCACTTAAAATTCCCATTAGAATCCACAACATATAAGCAGCCGCCCTTGCAGCTTACATAAACCGAACCATCTGCTCCTATCACCGGGGATGATTCTATAATATCACCAGTATTATAAACCCACTGAAGAATACCCTTGTCATTCAATGCTCGTAGCTGCCCATCCTTTGAAGTTAAATAAATAGATCCATCGCCAGCTATTGCGGCTGAAGAACTTATTTTATCACCAGTAATAAATGTCCATTTTACCTGCCCGTTTTTATTGACAGCATAAAACTTGCCGTCCTCGACACCAAAATAAATAGTTCCGTCAGCACCAATTACTGGTGTTGCTAGAATAGGACTACCAATTGAAAAAGTCCATTTCAATTGAGGATATTCTCCTGCTGAAAATCTCGACTGTCTATCCCAGTTATCTGCTGTAGGTTGGTCTGCCCTGGTATCATAGCTTCCCAGCTGATAACCGCTAAAACCGCTTTGATTTTGGTTAAAAGGCTGAGTATCAGCCAAAGTTATATCTGAGAAAAAAAACAAGGTTAAAATCGTAAAAAAAACTACTATCCCACTAACTCTTGTGTTCATTTCCTCATCCCTTTCTTGCTAGACTAAATACTTTGTCAGCAATAATAAACAACATTTAATTATTATTCATTTTATAATGACCCTAGTTGTGCTGCCCATGGCTTTTCACAGGCTAATTTTAGATATGAATGATTATATATTAACTCCGATATCTGATACTGGGCATCCGCCAATTTTTGTTCTTCAGCTTTAACTTCTGCCTTAGTAGCCATTCCCACCTCACACATTATTTTCTTTACCCTCAGGTTTTCTTCAGCAACCTTTAAAGCTTCCATAGCCCCAGTATACATTTCTTCCATACCTCGTATCTGATAATAAATAGAACGTACAGCTTCTTCCAATAACTTTTTAGTACTACTAACATCCAATTGAGCTTGTTCCACTTCCAGTCTACGGGCTTCAGCTGGTTGGTACTGCCCCGCACTGCTGTAAATAACAATATCTTTTAACAAATCCTTCATATTAACAGTTTGCTCCGCCTGCCAGATAAGCGGTGACTGACTCAGTGCCCGGTTTACTGCATGGTTAATATCCTTAAGCTCATATGGTTCATAAATTAGTGTATCTTTTAGAATAGGCTTTTCTTTGGTATTTGAGCCAATGGCTTTATTCAAGGAGTTGTACGCTTTTTCCAACTCATTTCGGGCTGATTCAAGTGATGCCTGAGCTCCTGAATACTGCGCCTCGCTGGCCATGCTTAATTGCCGGGGAGAAAGATTTGGTGCCAGGGATACCCCTACCTGTTCAGCTACACGGCTATTCTGTAACTGGCATTGAACCGCTTCTATCTCCGCTTCAGCTGCTTTCAACTTTTCTTGTGCCTTTAAAACTGCCCAGTATCTTTTACAGGTATCGAGAATTACTGTATCTTCTTCTGCTGTTAGTGATTTACGGCTTATCTGATAAGTTAATTCAGAAGATAACGCATTGCTGTAAGCCATTTCTACAGCAGGATTACCAATGTGCCCAATAGGAACAAATTCTAACATACTTCCCGCATAATTACGTAGTTCATTAGTCCTGCTTATCTCCTTGACCGCCTTTTTCACCGATTCACTATTCTGCAATGCTAAGTTAACAGCTTCATTTAATTCCAATCCTTGATCATCACTTTGCTCCGCCAGCAAAATGTCTGCCGGCATTATTAAAAACAACATAAGGGCAACTAAGACTACTTTGTACCAATAAGCTTTTTTATTTCTTATTAACTTCATAAGCAAAATCACTCCATATTAGAATTCATTTCATTAACTTACTATTTTTAGTATAAGCAATTATTGACTCCCGGGTCAAGTAAAAGCAATGTTTTGCCTCTGGTTCCACCGCCTGCATCTCTTACAAATACAATAATAAACACCGAAAAAGAGCCCGCATAAACGGGCTCTTTCCTGGCAATATAACAGAATTTTACTTAATATCTGTCTATTTATTCTATAGTAACTTCCCTGGTAGCCTCATCCCAAAGTACTGATGCTCCGAAAGCCTGTGCTACCCAGCGAGCCGGAAGCATCGTACGGTCTGATACGATTTCAGGTGCTACATCCATTGTAATGGCTGCGCCATTAACTAATAATTGGTTGCTGCCAATTGTAAGCTGAACTACTTTATCGCCCTTCATAAGGGTTACACTTTTCTTTACTGGATCCCAGAAGATATTGCTGTCACTGATGCCTATTGCATTAGCAACATAGCGAACTGGCATGTATGTGCGGTCACCCTTAATATAAGGAGCAACGTCCATAGTGTATTCTACATCATTTACTTTATAAGTACTGGAATCAATTGTGAAAACAACTTTATTCTTATAGTCGCCAGGAGCCGGAGTTACAGTAGTCGCATTAGCAACTACTACTACAGCTTCATCAGCAGGTAGAGTCTGGTCAACAGCATTGCCGGTGAGCAGAACTTTTACATCACCTTCGGGAACTGTGCGGTCCAGTGTGTACTCAATATCGCTTATAACAATGGTAGAAGCCTCATCACTGGTCTTGTTGATCGGAATAACTAACTGATTATTATTATTTCTTAAACTAATATCATATTCTTTCAGTTTCAAGTTGCCTTCAGTAACTTCAACTGTCGGATTTTTAGAGAACTTAACACCATCAGGTAAATCAAGTATCAATTCGGCATTTTGGTTAGTAAATGTAGTCAAGGCAGTCTTATCAAAATTAGCCGCAATTTCAGTTACCTGATATTTCAGCATGCCAGCATCAGTTTCAGTGATAGTGATGTCGGCAGCCTTCTGGTTAGCCAGACCTATCTTAACATCAGTTTTACTGGCTTCAGCAGTTACTGGCTTGACCACGTCGCCCAATACAACTTCGTAACTTCCGCCGATAGCTTTGCCGTCGGCAGTAACAATCAGGTCACCTTCGGGAGCATCGGGATCAAGGAATATCTTAAGATCTTCAAAAGTGAACTCGCTCTTAGTCGGACTAGCTGCTGCAGTATAACTAAAGGTTAATTGATGGCGCTGATTATCCAGGGTACAAGCGACAGCTTGATCCGGGGTAAAAGTACCATTACCTTTATCACGTGTTACTGTAGGAATTGCCTGCCAATAAGCATAACTGGGCAATTCAAGAATAAAATCACGATTGTTCACAAAACTGTCAGCCAGGCCTTCTTTTATCTCTAAGTCCTGAAGAACCTGCCCGGAAAAACCGGCTTTAACAGCTTTGGCATCTCCTGCAGCTACCACATCTATACTGTAGTCAGCCACTTTACCAACACCGATTTTCTGAGTAGTAACATTGTCACCTTTTACAGTAAAGTCAATAGGACCGGTAAAATTGCGATCATCGACATCTACTACCAATACGAGGTTCATAAAACCAGGTGTAGTTCCAGCCGCTGTTGGAGTCACACAAGTAAGGGTCAATTGGCTGTAACCATCGGGGTTTAACCCTACGCCAAAGTTGAATCCATGTGTGCCTGCAACGCCCGCAGTACCTGGAACAGGAGCGGCTGCATTAAATGGGAGCCAATTTGCAACTGTGCAATCGGTATAAGCGCTGACGATAGTGATATCATCAGGAGCAACAACCTTGATCTGGTCTCCTGCTTTTATTGCATTGGCTCTTGTTTCAGCGATACGAATAGTACCAACAGGTTTGTTGGTTCCAACTGCTACTGTTTTCTCTTCCATAACTGTAGTAGTAGTACCGGCAGAAGCACTTTCAGCTACAATAACTTTGCCCTGGGTAATACCACTGTTAGGAGCATAAACTTCCACGGCAACATCAGCATCTGGTGCATCAAGGGTTACTGTGGATGCGCCTGCTGCATTGAAAAGGAAGTTTAAAGAAGCTTTGTCACTAGGATCAGTACGGTTATCGATAGAAATGGTTAAACTCTTTGTAGAACCAGCTACAAAACTTATATCCCCAGCCGCTAAATACGTTCCATCAGGAGCTACATAGCTGGCGAGGGTTGCAGCAGTCGGAGCTGCATCATATGCAACCCCACTGGGCAGGTTAATCGTTACCTGCTGGGGATTTGCAGCTGTACCTGTAATTGAGCCTATGGTATTGGAAGTTTCCACAATCTTCAATGTTCCCAGGGTTATTCCGGATCCAGAAGATCCCACGGTGGGAATAGTTAAAGCTACGTTGTCAGTTGCTGCAGTGGCTGAGCCCACAAAAGCAAACATAGTCATCAGCATAGCAACAACTAATAACATGGATATCTTTTTGTTTCTTGCTTTTATCAAGTATTTTCCCTCCTTAAAAGTTTTACTTTACAAAATTTTAGGTAATCAGGGCTTAGCCCTAACTTTATAGGTGATCATCGTTTTGCCGATAAAATATTAACTTATTCTGATTACTCCCTCCTTTTTTTGCCGGTCAATTATGTAATATTAGACCCGGCTAAGTTTGTTGTAGCCGTAAAAAAATAACATGAAATGACTACCTGATATAGTTAGACAAAGTTTTAATACAAAAAGTTCCCTGTTGAAGAAAATTTTTTTTATTTTTGTTAATTTATTTTTTTCTTCCATATTGATGTTTTAAAACCTGTACCTACTAATATCAAGAAGATTATTTCCATGAT
>CAYZYO010000017.1:0-26336 GCA_964482585.1 uncultured Syntrophomonadaceae bacterium
GGCATTATTAATAAATGATCAGTCATCCCTTTTTTCTGCAGTAGTCTAAAAGCATGTCCAAAACTCTCTATAGCATTATCGCCACTTTCAACAAAAAATACGTTATCTTCCTTGGGAATTATACTCCTTAAAGAATCTGCCGGTCCGCTTATTATAATATTCCGGATTAATAATGAGTTGCGCAATGCCCGGTAAACATAATAAATCATAGGATAACTGCCGATGATAATTAAAGCCTCATTATCGTAAGGAGCTATTTTTTTTAGCTCGCCACAGCTCTCTCCACCAGCAAGAATAATAGCATCATACTGCATTATTTTACCCCCATCATTAATCAGCAACGGAAAGCCCATCCTTTTTTATAGCTTCAAGTATACTGTTCTCTGCATTTTCAATATGTTCCTGGGCAACCTGTCGGGCTAAGTTTATATCACGTGACTGAATAGCTTCTACAATGCTGCGGTGCTCTTCTAATGACTGCCGCATTCTCCCCGGAAAAGCCAGAGATGTAGCTCTATATCTCTGTATTTGTTCTCTTAGATTGTTTATTATGACTGCAAGTCTTTCATTGCGACTTGCCCGGTATATTGTTTCATGAAACTCGGTGTCAACTTTGACCAGCTTATCCATGTCCTTTCTGGATATGGCTTCAGCCTTTTCAACTAAAAGCCTCTCCATTCCCTCCAGTTCTTCATCGGTTATCCTTTCAGCTGCCAGTACAGCAGCCAAACCTTCAAGAGCTGCCCTTATTTCAAATACATCTGTAATATCCTTAACTGAAATATCAGCCACATAAGCCCCCTTGCGGGGTACCATTACTATAAACCCTTCCAATTCTAATTTTCTTAACGCTTCTCTTATCGGGGTTCTGGAAACCCCGAGTTCTTCGGCAAGCTGTATTTCCATCAATCTTTCCCTGGGCTTTAACACCCCTTCTATTATTGCTTCTCTAATAGCCTCTAAAACCAAATCTCTAAGTGGTTTATAAGAATCAAGATTTACCGGTAATAGCCTTTTCTCCATATAAATCACCTCTAACATAAGATGATACCAAATATACTTCTTGATACCTTTTTTCTAAAATTTCTACCGCCTTATGAGCTTTTTCTTTTTTTTCAAAGATCCCAAAAACACTAGGCCCGCTTCCTGACATTACTGCATTTAATGCCCCAACTTTTATCAGCTCATTTTTTATTTCTGATATTCCCGGATATTTATCTATGCTTACCGATTCCAGCACGTTTTCTAAATTAGCTGTTACCCTAATGATATCACACCGGTTCCAGGCATCGAGAAAACCATTCGTATCTGGAAAACGTTTGACTTTATTGAAAGTAAATTCCTGATATACCTCGGCTGTTGACAACTGAAAGTCAGGCTTTACCAGTACCATATCTAGTATAATCCCTGCTTTTAAAGGGGTTAGTACCTCTCCTTTTCCTGTAGCCAGTGCAGTAGCTCCCATTCGAACCAGCTGAATTTGGTCCGGTTTTTCTTCTACTTCAGAGTATGCCCCCATCATACAAAAAGGAACATCTGCTCCAATTTTTTCTGCCAGCTTCCTTAATTCAGCCGGTGATATATTATAATTATATATTTTATTTATTCCTAATAAAACAGCAGCTGCATCAGTACTTCCTCCCGCAAGGCCAGCACTTACCGGTATTTTTTTTTCGATAAATATCTCGATCCCTTCTCCTGAGCCATATTCTTGCAAAATAACCACAGCTGCCTGATATGCTAGATTTCCCTCGTCACAAGGAATTATACTACAATCACTACCAAGTTTTACCCCGTACTTCCTGGTTTTAATAAATATTCTATCTGTCAGGTCTATCTGGTGCATTACTGTCTCTAATTCATGGTAGCCATCTTCTCTTTTCCCCTTAATATTTAATGTGAGATTAATTTTTGCTGGTGCATCGATAATTAATTTACTTTCCATTAAATGACTCCGCTTCTTTTTATAAATTATATCTCTAAACAAATACATCTCCAACCTTTAACTTATAAAAATCAGATCACCAGGTCGTTGCTTTTTAAACCCTCACGAATGTCAAGCGGCTTTATTTTTATCTACATAAAGCAGTATAAAATGTTTTTGGAATAACGTAAAGTTGATTAGTACGAAAAAAACGCTTAATGCAATCACCTTACTTGGATAAGTTGACCACTCACTGGCGTTTTGGTAAAACCGCAGCAACCGGATAGAACCGTAGGAGGTGACTTCAGTCGCCGCCCTGACACTCTGAATTGCGGCTGATCGGAGACTGAAGTCTCTACGATAAAAGAAATTTTTCACGGTTGAATCAATTTATATAATATTTTTTATATGAGGAGTTTTTCATTATTCAAAAATATGTTCTGAGCTTCAGCTAGGAATCTTAGCTTCTTTGGTTTTGACCCGGGATGATAAGTGCCAAGGGAGGAGACTACTATCTCCTCTATAGATGCAGGAGTTCTAATGATCTAAAATAGCTATTATGCAAAATTCTCAATATAAAAAAAATTGAGGAAACGAGGTTAATTCCTCGTTTCCTCTAGGGGGAGTTTCTTTATTTTTAGTTTTATTCAATAAAATTGGAGTACTATTAGTTGTTGCGCAAACTAAACTTGGCACCTTTAGGCAGAAGTTCAAGACATTTAAAACTCACCTGTGCTTCCTCCGGGCTATCCATGCTCAGGCCTTTATCAGATGAGGAAACCACACACAAAGGGGGGAATAATACACACCACCAGTTTTTACCCTGCCCTTCACCAATAACCACTCTTACAGCCTGGTATTGTCCTTGAGGGAAAACCATGTTTCCATACGATTTAGTTGGAAATTCACATTCACCTATATAGACTTCTACCGGGTAATCATATCCTTGCTCTTTTATTACCCCTGCTGCTGTTTCTTTTATCTGGAGAATATTTTTTTCTGCTAAAACACGTGCTTTTTCTACTTCTTCTATATCTCTAAATTCACTATTGAGGGTTTTTACAATTTCATCCTTAACTGCCATCTTTAGTATCTGGTCATCTGGATCATCACTATGCGCAATAACATGTAAACGCAGAACACTTTCAGATAAAGGATCCTCTCTTGCAGCCAGAATATTAATCCCGGTAAGGACAATAACAATAATTAATATAATTCCCGATAATTTTCTAAACATATTTTTATCCCCCTTTGTTCAGTAAAATTATTTCCCAAAAAAATAGTTTTTAACCATTGAATCAGTTTTTTATCTTAACAATAATTTTTGCTGTTATATTATAATGAGCGTTTTGCATAATAGCTATTTGAACTCTTGCTCCATAGAGAAGCCTTTAGTTTCCAGCTTGATTGTTATCCTGGAGCAAAGTGCCTGAAATTTTTAATGCTGTTTAGGGATAAAAAATTTTTTAACCATAAAAAAGATGGCTTCTTTTATTTTTCACAAGCCATCTTTTTTTTATGATTGGTAAATATATATAGATTAGTTTTCTTTATTTTCATCCTGTTTTGCCAGGTATTCTCTTATTATCATCCTGATAAGCGCACTTCTAGATATCTGCTGCTCTTTAGCCTGTTTTTTTATATCCTCAACCTGTTTCCGGGTTAGATAAAATGTTGCATGTTCAAATTTATCAGTAGCCATTTTGACCCCCTCCCCGCCATTAACCTATGCTGCGGCGAATATTGTGCTTTGTGGATATTATATGTAATTATCCTTACATCTGTTACTCTGCTTAGTTGTATAATTCATTTTTCAAATCAATTATTCTATTTTTCATAGCTCTTCTGCCTCTTCTAATAATTATATCGGCTTTATCAATATCATCTAGATGCATCTCTTTTACCCGGGGATAGACTACCATGTCTGCGAAGAGATCTTCAGCGGTATCTGAAGTTTCATAAATAAGAATATCTAAGGTCCGGGATATAATCTCCGGAATTCCTTTTACTTTTTGGGAGTAAGTTTCCCTCCCCAGATTAACTGCAAGAATGTACTCGGCTCCCAGCTGTTTTTGAACCAAAACTGGTACTATACTCCTTAATCCTCCATCAACCAGCTGCATGTTCTGAAATTGATACGGCACAAAAGTAGCCGGAATTGAAATACTAGCCCTTACTGCATCACTTAAAAAAGCATCTGTTATTACTATACTATTTTTATCAGTAGGAACTAATTTCCGGTTTGAAAAAATAATTTCCCGGCCGGAATCAATATCACAGGCAATAATAGCCAGTGGTACTGCTGCATCTGTAAGTTTTTGCCCTTTAGTTGCCTTATGGATAAGCTTTTTCAGCTTTTTCCCAGCTATTATTCCATCGAATCTCCCTTTTAAACCGGGGATAAATAAAGTGCTTAAGTATTTTAATAATCCACTGGTGTTAAAATCAAGGTAACCGGTTTGCTGGATACTATAAACAAATTCCTTCATTTTAAATGGCGATAATCCAGCTGCCAGTAAAGCCGCTGCTATGCTCCCCGAACTGGTACCAGATATCATGGAAATTGGAATACGGTTTTCTTCTAGTATTTCTAATACCCCTATGTGGGCTAACCCTTTTAATCCTCCACCACCCAAAGCAAGACCTAATTTTTTCATATGCCTCTTCCTGCTAAATCCTTTTAAAAATATTAATAATAATATATGCAAAGACCATTTAGCCAGTTACAATGGATTAATTGTTGCCAAAATATTGTAGTTAATAGATCATTACTAATATGACAAATACAAAAAATCAGGTTTATGATCCCTGATTTTCTGTGCGTTTTTTAAGCAAACTGCTCAGTATTCATTTATATTCAACGATTACATTTGGTCACCATATAGCGTGAAACAATTTTTATGTTTTCTAGATTTTTGCTTCTCATATTCATCAAGAAATCCTGGTATTCTGCGATTTCTGATTTTTCTGCATATGCAGCGATTAATTGGTCAAGCTCCTTTTGTTTTTCCAATACCTTTTCCAGGTTATTTCTCATTAAATCTTTTTGTTTCCTATCAATTTTTCTTTTTATTTCTACCAAAATTTCACCTCCAAGCATTAAGAAAGCCCGGCAGTAAGCCAGGCATCTTACATAACCTCAATTATCAATAATCAACTGATGGATCAAGTTCCCCATATACAATTACGTCATGCATTTTACCCAGTTTATCGATAATATCAACATATACTCTTAGCCCAATACAGGTTCCACTAATAGGGGTAGTCAGATTACAGGGATTAGATGGGTCCTCACAGTTTCCTTTAATTTCATAATCAAATGTCCAGTTCTTTACTATTACTTCAGATTGTTCAATCTCTTCCCGGAATTCTTCAATTGTAAGCGGGGGATCAAATTCTTCCAGATCGATGGCCTGCTCATATCTGTCTGATACGGTTATAATCTGGTACTCTCCATCTACTATTACAAATAGAATTACTTCATAGTCAATGAAAATTTTTACTTTGTTGAAACAGGAAATGTCTTCACTGGCTTTAATGACCTTGACTTTAATATCTTCTACACAGGAGATTTTCCCCCCTACCTGTTCATCAGGTACACAAAACATGGTGTCAAGAACCTTTACCTGTTTTTCAATATACTTTGCCTTTATCACCTTCGCCCATAAATCTAACATACATCCATCAGGAAACTCACATTTCAGTGCCATGTTACTCTCCCTCCTTTATCTAGTATTTAACTTGCATCCTGGCAAGTATTTGTAGAAACTTGTAACGGCAAATTTCTAGGTTATACTATGAATGAAGGGGCTAAAATGTGATTACTTGATAAGTTAATTTATAGTAATACATTAATCTTAGGCTGTTTTAAATACTGTTCCTTATTCATTATATGGACACACTCAATTCGGCTGTCACAATATATTTCTAATCCTTGTCTGGCGGCGGCTTCGCAAAAGCCAATATCTTCAGCCCCTGAATGGGCCGAATACCGAATTTTATACGATTCAATTACCTTTCGCTTGATTAAGTAGGCCGCACCGGTACAATCTATTTTAAAAAGGCAGTTGTGAGGATAATCTATGAAATGTTTATATTTTCCGTCTCTGGTGCGTAATAGAATGTTATATATGCTTTTGTTTTTCAGTTCATGTCCGTTACAAACCAGTGCTGATACAATTGCACAATTATCTGCTATCAATCTTGAGATTATATTAGGGGGTACTAATATATCACTATCAACGGATAATAAATACTGGCAATCTGATTCTATGAATTCCTCCAATAAAAGATTTCTGAGTAATGCCAGGTTAGATAAATTGTAAACTCCTCGTAAATCACTCTGCTTATTACCGAGGTTAGCAGTAATCAACCTTACAGGTGTCAGTGTATTCTGCGCAAACTCTTCTAAAATCTCCCGGGTGTTATCAATACAATCATTTATAATAAAACAATACTCTATCAAACTTCGAGGGTATTTAATATTTTGTAGGTGTTGTAAATAGTCTGGTAATATCCAGCCCCGGTTCCGTACTGGACAGCCAATCATTACTTTTTCTTTCACTATTTATCCCCTCTTTTTTTCCCTTTTATCTGTTGAGTATCTAAAACCGGGTCTTCCTATTCTAACATTGTTTATAGAATTAATATCCCTGATATGGTCAGGCATATTATTTAAGGTCTCAATAAGCCTTTTTAATGCAGTATCTGTTTTTGTTATAACATTATCCTGAATTATCAGTTTGTTTTCGATTATTCCTTTAATTTTTTGAGCCCTTATCTTCCAGGAGTTCTGCCAGGCTAATTTCATCCTCTGCTGGCGCTTTTGCAGAGTGTCGTTATATAGAGCTATTTTAATGTTTTCTATAAATTGCTCCTGGTCTTCCGAGTATAGCAGCAGATCACTGTATTTTAGAACTTCTGGAAGTGCAGTAGTAACCACCGGCATCCCCACCGCCATATATTCCCACATTTTAATAGGATTCACTGATTCTATCATGCTGGATACTCTAAACGGTATTATTCCCACATCAAACAATTGCGCATAAGAAGCCAATTGTTCATAGGGCTTTCCTCCTAACCAGTATAAATTTGCATGTTTTGGTAATTCGTTTACATTAAGATATGGTCCAACCATCACAATACTACAATCAGGAAAAGACCGGGCCAGGTTTCCTATTAATTCAAAATCACACCAGGTAGAAACGGCTCCAATAAAACCTATTATAGGCCTTTTTATTGATCTCATGTCTTCAGGTATCTCCAGGGTTTTTTTACTAGCCCGGTTAAAGAAATGATAATCACACCCATTGGGAACCAGGTGGGTTTCAGGATTTATCTCTAAAGCCTTATTATAGAGCTTATGTGATGTTGCTAATACAATATGTGAGTTCTCTAAGGCACTGTAATAATGAGTCCCCCATGCTGAAAATTCCTCAGTAGGTTCATCAATGCTATCGAATACTATCAATGACGGATTATATTGTTTAACCATCTTTATATGATCCGGCAAGGTAAAATACACAACTGGTTTTATATTCTTTAAATAGGGTTTAATATCAATGTCGTTAATTACATAAAAAAATGGATTGATTTTTCTTACACCTCGCTCTTTTAAAAAAATATTATTATTCAAGAATAAAGATGGTATTTCCAGTTCAGAGAAGCTTCTCAGTAACTGCTGCGGACGCTGCAAGAGGTAATCATAGTCAATTGTAGGAGGATATATAATAATACCTATTGGGGACATTTAAAAACCTCCTTAATGTATTTTCTGTTTAATAACATCCTGGTAATAGCAGAATATGAAAACTTTTTTTATTTGGTGAAATACCTGCTTTTATTACAATTCACCATAAACCGGGTTTTTTAATACTATAAGATACCTGCTTTTTACAGCGGCTAAGTTAAACAATACTTTTTTACAGGAGTGTTCCATTCACCTGTAATTGTATAAAAATTTTTATAAGGAGTATTTTAAATAAATGACTAAAAATACAATAATAACCTCCCCCGGTTTAATAGCTCGCCAAAGGGTTTCCTGGATCCCTAAATTATATCCATATGTCACCGGCATTACTTTTCCAGGGGTATCAGTTATAACCTGTACTAATCGTCCACAGCAAATGGCGAACGTATTATTTAATTATTTAAATCAAAATTATGTATTAAAAGAATTAATAGTAGTCTTGAATAAGAATTCTATTAACCTAAGCCATTGGCAGATAAAAACAGCTAAATATTCAGATATCCGGGTCTTTCAGCTGGATGAAAAAAAATCCCTGGGGGAATGCCTGAATTTTGCGGTTACTCAATCCCGCTTTAATTATATTGCCAAGTTTGATGATGATGATTATTACGGCTGCAAATATCTTCAATCCTCAATACCGGCTTTTTTTTATACCAGAGCAGACATAATCGGTAAGTGCAGTATGTATGTGTATTTCAATCCCAGTAAGACACTGGTTCTGCTGACTCCACATAATGAAGATTGCTATGTGGAGTCAGTAAAGGGAGCAACAATTATTGTTAAAAAAGAAGTTTTTAATAAACTGCAGTTTTCTCCTGTAACCCTAGGAGAAGATACTGATTTTTTAACCAGGTGCGCCCGGAATAAATTAGTCATTTACTCAACCAGTAGATTTAATTATGTAAATATAAGAGGTGCCGCAGATGAGCACACCTGGCAGCTCGATGAATTAAATTACCTAAAGTCATTTCCTTCTTACCAGACTATTTCACATGACCTGTCCTTATCGGATGTTCATAAGCTTATAAACACCGGGCAGATAAATCCATGAGCGTTAATGGGTTCAGACCTGGATAACCACACTAAAATAATGGGAGAAACTTTTCCTATTTATTTAGTAAGAAAAGAAGGCTTAATGCAATCACCTTACTTAGATAATTTGGCCACGAACTGGTCTGGGGGAAACCGCGGGAACCGTAGAGGCGACTTCAGTCGCCGTCCTTTTACCCTGAATTCCGGCTGGCCGGCGACTGAAGTCGCCTCTACGGGATAAGATTACAAGTCGCCCTCTACGGGATAAAATACTGTTATAGTAAAGAATTAGGGATTAACCGCAGAGTTAGAGGTAAAATATTATAATTGTTCCAGATACCTATTAAAATAAAAACCAAACTGCGTGAATCTGTGTTCATCTGTGGTTAATCACCTTACCTTATTTTCATCTGTGGTTGTGTCCCCCGGCCATGGGGAGTTAATAAGTTTTTTCTAGATATATTCTTTTATTACGAATTATTTTCAGGTCTAGTCCTTTGCTGTCATAAGTATCATTTTGGCCAAGTATCTCTATTATAGTATTTGCCCGGTGATGGTAAGTGTGTTTAGCGTAGACTTCCTGCTGTCCCTGTAAAGCTATCTTATCCCTTTCCCGGGGATGGTCAAGGTAGAACTTTACCAGGTCAATGGTTTCGTCTGCACTTTTTGTCCAAACCAGGTGATAGTGATTCTTAAAAAGGTTTTCAATTGCAGGTGTCCACTGGGTAAGGTAAAACCCGCCGCAGCCTAGTACTTCAAAAGTACGCATGCTCATCATGGTCAACGAGTTATTAACTGAGTGTATCCCCAGGACTATTTTAGAACTGGCGCAAACAACCGGCAGCTTTTCGTTGGGCAGGTATCCCCCGTAGTACTTCTTGTTTATATTAAAGTAGTTCTGTTCATCTAACCACCACTCATTCCCGAATATTTTTAGATCAAATCCTCTTTCCGCCAGGGGACGGAGAATATTATCAATGCCCTGTAAGCGGGCAGGGTGGCGAGAATAGTTGTTGCCAACAAAAACTAAATCATTACTGTATGCTCTATCATAAGCAGCGCGGTGGTGATATGATGGAAGGCAGGCAAACATGAGCAGATAGGCTTTTAATCCGTGACTCTGATAGCTTGATATAGATTCAATGCATGGTGTAAAAACATATTGAGAATTTTTCGCATAAGGCAGGGATAATTCGTAGAAATCAACCGGATCTTCTATAGCCCAATATATATGCGGTATATCTTTGTTCTCTAATAGCGGAAATAATTTATTAAATAACCCAAAGCCCCCTTCTGTGAAAACATACTCAGGGCTGATCTCGTTTAGGAACGGCTCAAGAGATTTCTCTTTCGCCAAAAACACATAATACACTTCATATCCTTTCTCAGCAAAGGCTCTTCCTATTCCATCTTTAATTATTGGTGCCGGGTTTACGAATAGTATTTTCATGATGAACTCCTCTTGAAGCGGTATATGCAGGTAATGTATTCTAATCAAAGCTCTTTTCCATCATATGTTTTGCTAATAATTAATGTTAACCTGCCGGTAAAAGGTTTAGCACCAATTATTTTAAACAAAAGCAGCCCCTTCAAGAGCTGCAATAAACTATACCTATTAACTTTCCGTTAGATGCTTTCTAAAAACATTTTCTTTATTTTCTTAGCCTGGCTAAGCGGATATTTGTCTTCTTCCTTATCCTGGTTAATTGCCTTATCAACTGGGTCTTTTATATAGGAGTTGTCAAGGTTATTCTTATGCTTTATTTGGCTCTGCAGTACATCTTCTAATTCCTGATATCTCCTTACCTCTCTATCTAATATGGCATTTCTTTTTTCCACTTTATTTATTCCCTTTTTCAGGCTGGATATATTTCGTTCATAAAGAAAAACCTTCTTTCGCAATATTAGATTATCTATTTCCAGTTTCTCTATCTCTTTTTCCAGTTTTTCTAATACCTCACTGATATTTTCTTTTATTACATCGCCTTCTTCGTCTAGTGATAGCCGGACAATCTGCTGGCGCGTAGCTATTACCACATAGTCTAAAAACAAGGTTATCCTTATACTGCCTCCACTAAACTCTCCTTCCCAATCAAGGTTCATAACATTTAGCCAGAATTCTATCTGTTCATCGGTCTCCAACACCTTGTTAAATTCACTAAGGGCTACCCTCTGCCTTATTATCTCTTCTTTACTTATTAAATGCATATGCCCCCCTGAATCTGCTAAAAGACAGATTATATCAACTACAATATTGGCTTCTATGGCCTTTCCCTGTTTTATTATCTCTGAATTTTTTGTCTTTACTTTTATATCTTCCATAGAATAAAATGAATCATCAACTGCATAAACCAGGTGTTCGTTTACTTTTTGAGGATTATTCAGCTCCGCAATAATTACCGGTGACCATATTAAACATGCTTGAGCCAAATTTACACCTCCCTTATATTATCTAATGGTAATTTATATTAGAAATCTACACCAAGTATGTATTCTTATAAAAAGAAACTGCAAAAAACACTATATTGCCACTGCGCAAAGTAGTATTTACATTATATACCGTAGAGGCGACTTTCAGTCGCCGCCCAGCTGCAATTCAGGGGGTCTGGGCGGCGACTTAAATCGCCTCTACGGTTCTATCCGGTTGCTGCGGTTTTACCAAAACGCCAGTGCATGGCCAACTTATCTAAGTAAGGTGACTGCATTAAGCGTTTGTATTCGTACTAATTAAGTCTTAAATAAATATAACCCGTTTTAAACTTGCAGGTTAAAACGGGTTCATTTTAATTTAGCTAAACATGTTTTTACTGGTTGGCTGAAGCAATCTTTATTTCAGAATTGTGGTTATCGTAAACAAATAATTCTACAGTTTCGGTTAAGACATCAGCATAAGTGTATGAAACCCTTCTTGCTATCTTTCTTTCATCTATTTTTACAACAAATATATTCGGATATATGGACTCCAAAACACCTTCTTTTTCTACTATTCGATTTCTTCCCCGGTTAGCTTTCAATCTAATCTTGCTGCCGACAAATGATTCTAAGTCTTTTTTTATATCTGATATAGCCCTTGGAGGCGAACTCACTCTTTACCACCCTCTTTATATACGTATCATATATATAATATAACACAGACAAGACTTTGTCAATATTAAAACAATTAGTATATAAAAAATCATTAATAATGTCAACTATATTTTGAGTTTTTTGCTTGGAGATTTAAAGATTAGTTTACTTTTAAGCATTTTTCTGGTTGAGCTTTTTTGTTGTTAAGCATGATTGAAAATAATGAATCCTATTCCTTATCTCATTTGGTATATTTATCGGCAACTGTACTGGCAGCACAGGCATCAGGCTTTATTTTAGCATCAAAACCACTGCCAATTATCATCCCGGTAATTTCTTTTATCAGTTCCTTGGTTTCTCCTTGGGTGCCTATATCAAGATGTATCTCTACTTTCATGTCATCGCGTCCATTTTGTTTAAGATAGCTTTCCAATTGATCAGCCAAACTTAAGCTTAAAGATGCTTCATAAAATATCCGCTGCTGCATACTCTGGATTCTTTTATCGGTAATTTTACTATAGTAATACCGGGCACCTTTACCTAAACGATGAATAATTATTGCACTTACGAAACAATTACCCTGTTCTCTTGAATGTGAGTCGGTCCCAACAATTAACTGGTAAGTCCTACTCATATCTTCAGCAATATAATCTAAAATGTCTATTACCACTTCTTCTAATTCCATTTTACCTTTGCTTGGACTCGTAAAACCCATTAATGCAGCCTCCTATGAAGATAATGTATCGACTATTAAAGCAAACTCTTCTATGGTTAAATTTTCTGGTCTCTTAAAAGGAGAAATATTTACACTTTCTATTTTATTTTTGGCCTCCTGCTTGTTAATTTTAAAGTACCCGGAGGATATGTTTAAAATTGTTTTCCTCCTTTTTTGAAAAGCTGCACGTAGAAACCCTTTAAAAACTTTATCATCTTTTGTTATTACCCTTTTTTCCTTATAAGGTTTTATCTGGATTAAAGTGGACTCAACCTCTGGTTTAGGATAAAAGCAATTAGGTGATACATTCATTAAAAACCGGGCTTCACCATGATAGGCAATCATTAAGGTAAGTAATCCATAATCTTTGCTTCCAGGCAAAGCCAGTATCCTATTAGCTACTTCCTTTTGCATCATTAGAGTTGCTGAATCCATATTAATACAGTTCTCTAAAAGATAAAAAATTATTGGAGTAGTAACATTGTAGGGAATATTTGCACACACTTTATATGAAGGTACTTTATCATACTTAAAAGCCCGTTTTAGTTCTTCTTCAAGGCTTATTTTTAGAACATCTGCAAATAATATCCTGATATTATCGTATTCTTCCAGCTCCTCTTTCAAGACTTCTTTTAAATCCTGATCAATTTCAATGGAAAAAACTCCCTTGCCGGTGTCGGCTAATTCTTTGGTTAAAGAACCATATCCGGTGCCAATTTCAACAATCAAGTCATCCTTTTCTATTCCGCTGGTTTTAATTATTTTTTTTATAGTGTTTTTGTCAAATAGAAAATTCTGCCCCCATCTTTTTTTAGGATAGATATGATACTTGTTTATATAATTTTGTATTTTAGATAGTGATATTATCAATTAATTTAGACCTCTTTTTTTTGCTTATTATAGTATAAACTTTTTTGAGCAAAAAATTAACCCGGGTTATTATCCCCGGGAAGCAATACGACCTTTTTATTCTCTCAATTCGTTACTAAGATCATTAATATCTTCTTCGAAACTCTGAATAGGTTTACCTTCTATTATTCCTGCAGCTAAATCATTTATTCGTTTGTTTAAATTCGGATCAGTAGTTACCAGCACCTGAGAAATTTTCTGGTCACTAGATCTTAGTCTCTCCTGAACTCGCTGTTTAGTACTATTAACCTTATCAACATCATTAACTATATTGTCATCTAGAGTTAATCCAACCATTGCCACTATACCATTTTCAACCTGGCTCATTTCATTGTCATCGGTTAGAGCATTCTCATTCTGAACGTTTCTCATATTGTCATTAGTATTTACACCTGGACGTTCATTATCATTCACTCCAACCCGGGAAACAACTACTGAAGCGCTTCTTACCCCTTCAACTTCTTCAGCTGTTTGAGATAGTTTACTAGCCAATACTCGCCTTTCACTGGCTGTCATTTGAGTCTCGCTTGTCTGATCGGCATTTTGTTCAGGTACTGGCTTTTCAGCAGTATTCTGACATCCACCAACCAGGTAAACTAGAAAAACACAGATTCCGATTAGAATTATAAGCCTTTTGTTCATTGTTTAATCACCTTCCCTTAATTATATTGATTTTTAGACCTGGTTTTATTTGGCTAAAAACTTTTTCAAATTTTAAGGTATCCAGGTTAATCATTTAAAATGTTGGCTTTTGCTCTTTTAACTGTCTATTTAAGTCTTTCACTTCATTTTCGAAATTATTTATCGGCTCTCCATTAATTATGGCTGATGCTATATTATTAAAACGCTTTACAATACTAGAATCAGATATAACTATTACCTGAGAAATACGTTCATCACTGGCTTTAATTAAATTCATTACTGTTTTCTTAATAATATTGGCATTGTTATTTTTTACACTACTGTTTAGATCTAGTCCAATAATTACAACAATTCCACTGTAATCCACAGAACTATTGTTAAGATTACTGGTATTCTCTTGGTTATTTGCTGTATTATTAGATTCATTATTATTTCGTGGTTCATTGGTAAAATCACTACTGTCATTCATATTATTGTCCGGATCTCTAGCGTCATTAACCTCTGAAGGTAAGTTGTTCGTCATTCCTATGCTGCTGATAATTACGGTGGCACTTTGAACCCCATCAACATCCCTGGCGGTTTTAGCCAGTTTAAATGCCATGGTTCTCCTTTCAGCGGCACTAAGTTCGTTATTATTAACCGGTTCCGGTTTTTTTTCGGGCAAAGCGGGTTTTTCTGCTGCCTTTTGGCATCCTGCAAATGAAAATAAAACTAAGATTAACACTAAGCTTAATAATTTTTTATTCACTTATTTCACCTCCTTATACGTTTGCCTGATATCATTTTTTGTTATTCGTAACATTTAAAACGCGGGAAAAATTAGTAATACATAATTTCATTTCCTTAATAAAAAAGCCCCTGTTATTAATACAGGAGCTTTTGGGGCCATAATCTTATATTAACTTAATTTTCATAGTTTCTAATCAAGTATATATACTTTAACTGTCCTAGTGCCCCACTGCATACATTGTTCACGGGTTTCCATGAAAAGATCAATTTTAGTACCCTTAATATTTCCTCCGGTATCAGCAGCTTGGGCAAAACCATAGCCTTCTACATACATCCTGGTTCCCATAGGAATAACACTAGGATCTACTGCAACTAAACCTACCGCAGGCTCTTTTCCGGAAGCTGTTCGATAACCAGAATAAGTATAAGCCGATGCTTGCACATACCGTGCTTCTCTAAAATTAAGATTTGTACTTCCACGAGAAACTTCGGTTATAGTTCCCATTGCTATTACTTTGTTCACCGGCTCTTGAATTAACTTGCTCGATACTATTTCTCGTTTAATCTCTTTTCCATTATGATAGATAATCTTTTGGGTATTAAGTGCTGTTCCATTTTTTCCTGGTTTAATGGTCCTGGTTAATCCTTTTTCCAGTGTATTATCAGTAGTTCTTTCAATCTGAAAAGGTACTGTTTCCTCAACGTTTTCTTCTTTTTCAGTCACCCGGATTACTTCAATTTCCTGCCCGGGTACTGTTTTATCGTTTGGTGTAGTCTTTATGATGTCTTTATCACCTAGACTTATACCTGCTATTTTTACCGCCTCTTTTATAGTTACCGGGGTTGAAAAAACTTCAATAGTCTTTCCATCAGCAATAACTGAGACTTCAAATGCCCTGGTGACTACAATTTGGCTGTCTTTTGTCACTTTACTATTTAGAGATGGCACTACTTTATCTTTTTCTCCTAAGACTATTTGGTTTTTTTCTAACACATCATCTACGGTGCCGGTAAAAAATACTCGGCTTTCTATAACTTCTCCGTCAACCTCAATACTTACTGGCTTTTGTAAAGCAAAGAACATACTTACCAGCAAAAGGATTCCCAAAAATCCCACTGCCAGATAAGTCTGTCTAGACCACACGATGTCCATTTTCTTCCTCCCTTTCCTCGTCTCAAGCAGTTTTAAAACTTGAGATGCCAATCACCTGAAAATGATTAGGTTTTATAACTGCATCAGCAAATCTTCTAAATAATTATTATCACTTTATACTTATTTTATTCCTTCAACCCTGAAAAGATTGCTGAAAAAGAAAATTTATCCAGATTATTGGCCACTTAAGTTGAATACCCGTTTTGCATTAAGGCCAGTTATATAAGCAATTTCCTCAATACTTTTTTTGCGAATATCTGCCATTTTTTGCGCAACGTATTTAACATAAGCCGGTTCATTACGTTTTCCTCTTAATGGTTCCGGGGTTAAATATGGACAATCGGTTTCTATTAGAATTTTTTCAATAGGAATCTTTGCCGCTACCTCATGAGCCTTTCTGGCATTTTTGAATGTCAGAGGCCCCGCAAAGGAAATATAAAAACCCTGTTTCATTAATTCTACTGCTAAAGGCAGGTATCCGGAATAACAATGCATTATCCCCTGGTTTTTTCCCGCCTTTTCTTTTTTTATTATATCCAGGATTTCCTGGTGAGCATCCCGGTCATGTATCACAACTGGTTTTCTTAGTTCTTTAGCTATTTTAATCTGTTCAATAAAGGCTATCTTTTGTTGTTCTCTTGGAGATAAATCTCTATAATAATCTAATCCTATTTCTCCAATAGCTACCACTTGTGGATCTCTTGCCAATTGATATAATTTGGATATGATTTCCTGGTTAAGCGTTTTAGCATCATGGGGGTGTACTCCTACTACTGCATGGATCTGCGGATATTTCCGTGCTAATTCTACCGCTTCACAAGAAGAATCATAGTCAATACCTATACAAATAATTCTTTCTACTCCTGCATTTTGGGCACGCTTCAAAACATCTTTTAAATCGCTTTTATATTTTCTATCCTGGATATGTGCATGGGTATCTATTAACATCTAAATTCTCTCCCTAAAACAAATCACCTGAAAACATACTTCTAGCTGACTTTGTTTCCCGGTGCAACTTCTTTTACAAATAATACTTCAACATTGGTTTCATCAGATGCAGCTAATATCATTCCCTCTGATAATACCCCTCTAAGTTTAGTTGGCTTAAGGTTAGCTACCAACACTACTTTTTCCCCGATAAGTTCTTCAGGTGTATAGTGCTGCGCTATTCCTGATACAACCGTACGTTCTTCTTCCCCTACTCTCAGCCTTAATATAAGTAATTTATCCGCCTTTTTCATCTTTTCGCAGCCGATAACCTCAGCTACTTTTAAATCAAGCCGCGCAAATTCTTCAATACTTATATGCTCCTTATCTACAGCTTTAACTGGTTTATCATTAGTTTTAATGTTCTCTTCTTTTTTTCCGTTAACTTCATCCAATGATTTTATATCTATACGCGGGAATAGCGGTTGTCCTTTGCCAACTGTACTGCCTACCCTGCAAAGACCCCATTTGCCTGCATCCTCCCATTTAAGATTGTTAGGTTCATCAAAAATACTTATCTGCTGATTAGCCTTTTCAGCCAGGGTAGGCATTGTTGGAGCAAATAAGACCAGGGTAATACGAATACTCTCGGCTAAGTTATACATCACCGCTGCCAAACGTTCCTTATGGTTATCACTCCTGGCTAGAAGCCAGGGTTCAGTTTCATCAATATACTTGTTAACCCGGGATACCAGTTTTAAAACTGCTATAATGTAGCCGGAGAAATCTAGTTTATCAAGTTTTTCTGTTGCTTCCTGGTAGGCCATAAAAGCAGCATCCTTTATTTCTTCATCTATTGGCTCATGAATCCCGGCTGCAGGAATTTTTCCATTAAAATATCTTTTAATCATTGCGGCAGTACGACTGATTAGATTTCCTAAATCATTTGCCAGGTCCGAATTTATACGATTAACCAGCATTTCTTCTGAATAGAATCCATCCTGGCCAAAACTAAGCTCTTTTACCAGGTAATACCTGACGGCATCTACTCCATATTTCTCAACTAATACCATGGGGTCTACCACATTGCCTTTAGATTTGGACATCTTTCCTCCTTCAAGCATTATCCAACCGTGAGCAAATACCTGTTTAGGAAGTGGAACTCCTATCGCCATCAGCATTATCGGCCAGATAATTGCATGGAACCGGAGAATATCCTTAGCCATAAGGTGAACATCTGCCGGCCAGTATTTATGGTATTTTTCTTCATCATCAAGATATCCAATTGCGCTTAGATAATTAATCAAGGCATCAAACCATACATATACCACATGGTTATCGTTAAAAGGGACCGGGATGCCCCATTTAAAAGTGGTTCGCGAAACACATAAATCATCCAGGCCGTTTTTTATAAAGTTAATAACTTCGTTTCGTCTAGATTCCGGCTGAATAAATTCCGGATGTTTTTCTATATGTTCAAGCAGGCTAGGAGCATATTTTGCCATATTAAAAAAATAACTTTCTTCTTTTAATAGCTCAACATCACGCCCGCAATCAGGACATTTGCCGTCAACTAACTGTCTTTCAATAAAAAATGTTTCACAAGGGGTACAATACCATCCCTGATATTCTGAAATAAATATATCTCCCTGATCATAAACCTTTTGAAATATCTTTTGTACTACATCTTCATGTCTTTTTTCAGTGGTCCTGATAAAATCATTATTGGAAATTAACATCTTGTCCCATAATTTACGAATGTTGCTTACAATTCCATCAACATAATTAATTACTCCCATTCCCTTTTCCTGAGCAGCTTTTTCTATTTTTTGCCCGTGTTCGTCTGTTCCCGTCAAATAAAATACGTCATAGCCCTGCATCCTTTTAAAACGTGCCATACAATCTGCCGCAACCGTAGTGTATGCATGTCCAATATGTAAATTGTCGCTGGGGTAATAAATGGGCGTAGTAATGTAATAGGTCTTCTCTTGTTGCACTATAGTCCCTCCTGTTTATTTAATAAAGAATCTTTAAAAGTAATCAAATTTTATTTTACCTCATTATTAGTTTGATTTTCCACTTTAGAGCTTTTTATTTATGTATATCCCATAATTATAGGTATAGTTTACCACATATAAACTGTTATATCCTCTTTTAGAAACCAGCATCATCTCCCCCAATATTCGATATCTCTAAAATGGATTATTATTAAATAAATCCCATTTATTTACACCGGATAGAGATGTTGATTGTCCAAAAAAAAGCAAAATAAGAATTATATATCCAAATAGTTAATTTTTTGTCTCTAATTGTTGAATTATCCTTGACTATTTCTCCCATCTCTGGTACACTCTGTGAAGAATCGATTATTGCAAAAGGGGAGGTGCTCTTCTATGATGAAGTCAACCGGAGTCGTAAGAAAAGTAGATGAACTAGGTAGAATAGTAATTCCAATCGAATTAAGAAGAACTATGGGAATTGAAGAGAAAGACGCTTTGGAGATTTATGTCGATAATGAAAAAATAATTCTGAAAAAATATGAACCAGCTTGTATATTCTGCGGTAATGCAGAAAACGTTGTGATTTATAAGGGAAAGAATTTATGTAAGAACTGCCTTACTGAACTCTCCAAACAGGTCGGGTAAAAACAGTTCTATTGGCATTTATTGACATAATAATTATAGATGTCTGATTTTTTAATATTGTATTCTTTGGCCTTCATTTTGAAGGCCTCGTTTTTTTTCATCCCTTTTTCTACTAGTGCTTCAACTTCCCGAGTTACTGTTTGTAAATCAACCTGATTCTTTATCGTTTCCTTTCCTTTGATTAAGACGGTTATTTCCCCGCGAGGCAGATGTTTTTCAAAATGTTCTCTTAAATCACTAACTCTTCCACGCTTGACTTCTTCATGTTTTTTTGTTAGTTCCCGGGCTAACACCAGCTGCCTGTCCTTCCCCATAATTTCTTCAATGTCTTCAAGCAACGCCAGCAGGCGGTGTGGTGCCTCATAAATAATAACCGTCCGCATTTCTTCTTGTAGTTTTTTTAATGTTTCTTGCCTCTTTCCTTTACGGTTGGGCAAAAATCCTTCAAAAACAAATGCTGAACTATCTAAACCTGATATTACCAATGCCGATATTAATGCAGATGGTCCGGGAATAATTTCTATATCGATACTGGCCTCAATGGCTTTCCGGATTAGATTCTGGCCAGGGTCAGAGATGGCTGGTATCCCCGCATCTGATACCAGTGCAATAACCTTTCCCGCTTTTAATTGCTCAATTAATTTATCTTCTTCTACTTTGCCGCTGAACTTATGATAAGTTAAAAGATGTTTCTTAATCCGGTACCTGTTTAAGAGTTTAACCGTCTGCCGGGTGTCCTCACAAACAATCACATCAACTTTTCGTAGAACCTTAAGCAGTCTGATGCTTACGTCTTCTAGATTCCCTATAGGGGTAGCACAAACATATAATTTCCCCAAATCCTATCATCTCCATTAAATATATCCATATATTTTTTTCAGTTCATTCCTATATTCTCCGGTATTTTCATAAATGATTAAAGGAGGAAGTATGATAGTTTCTCCTGTCCTGGCTTTTTGTGCCTCTATAAGAACCATTTTGGCTTCTCGATCTATAAATGAATGTACCATTCTAATTCTTTTTATGCCTAATTTGTTGTGGGTAAAAAGCCTAATTATCTCTATTAATCTATCTGCTCTATGTATTATGCATAAATTCCCTCCTGGCTTTAATATATAAGCAGCTGCTCTAATTATATCTTCTATCCCGGCATAGATTTCGTGTCTGGCAGCTGCTGCTTCTTGATTTATATTTAGACGCCCTTCTCCTTGCTTCCAAAAAGGAGGATTGCTTATAACCAGTTCCGCGATCCCTCTGTTCAAAGTTTTTTCTATCTGTCTAATATCTTCCTGGATTATCTCGATTCGTTTTTCCATTCTATTGTGTTTAATTCCCCTGCGGGCTCTGTCTACCATATTATCCTGTATTTCGATGCCGGTAATTTTTAAATGTGGTGCCCGGGCTGAAAGTAAAAGGGGAATAACTCCATTTCCAGTCCCAAGATCAACCACTGTATTAACCTTTTTTAAATTTGGAAAAAAAGATACCAGTACTGCATCTAACGAAAACCGGTATCCGTCACGAGACTGAATTAATTTAAGCCCCCCTATAATAAGATCATCCAGCGTTTCGTCTTTTCTAATCAGCAATGCTTTATTATCTTCCATAGCTAACTATTCCTTTTCCAAAAAAGCTATACAAAAAAGGCATTCGCCCGTTCGCAGCTGTCCATATGCCATAGGACAAATATGATACCCCTGATTATATATTGCCCCCAAATTATTATATCCTTCACCAGCCAGCTTTATATCATCAATATTTACTTTATTAGGTGCAGTTATTCCTTCACTTTTTCTATTATCGAGACTTTTCTCCAGGTATGCCACTCTCTCTTTAAGCTCCCCCACCTCGATTATTAGATCACGCATAATTGTTTTCAGTTCCTGAACCGTCTTTTTCATTTTTTTTCTCCTTATCTCCTCCATTATCATATAATTGCGATTCGTATTTTAAACAGCACATTAAGCGTCCACATATTCCAGATATTTTAGTAGGATTTAATGAGAGATTTTGCTCTTTAGCCATACGTATGGATACCGGTTGAAATTCTCCTAAAAAACTGTGGCAGCAAAGAACTCGACCACATGCACCTATTCCACCAACCATCTTGGCTTCATCTCTGACTCCAATCTGCCTTAATTCAATACGGGTTTTAAAAACTGCAGCTAGATCTTTTACCAGTTCTCGAAAATCGATCCGTCCCTCAGCAGTAAAATAAAAAATTATTTTTGCCATATCAAAAGTATACTCGACATCTATTAAATGCATAGGGAGTTTGTGGTCTTTTATTTTTTGCCTGCAAATATCTAATGCCTTTTTTTCTTTCTCTTCATTACTGAGGTAGATTTCATCATCTTCGCTGGTTGCTTTACGGAGTACTTTTTTTAATGGTAATATTAGTTTATCTTCATTAATATCAGATTTTCCTATAGCTACTACTCCGTATTCTATTCCCCTTATAGTCTCTACAATAACTTTATCTCCTCTTTGTAAATCCAGCTCTGTACACTCAAAATAATATATCTTCCCGGCTTCCTTGAATCTTACTCCTGCTACTAATGCCAATATTATTACCTCCTCTTGCCTTTTTAATTTTTGAGGACTTTTATAAATAATAAAAACTATGATTGCTTTCTTTTGGACCCGTTTGCATTATTTATTATAATAACACTTGTTTTAACATTTTTCCTTTTGTAACGTTTCCCATAATTTAAAAGAAATATTGGTGCTTATTAACAGCGAATTTACATTACGTTTATAATTGCCTTTTAGTTCATGGATTTGTTCGAGGCACTTCATTATTAATTGGGAGTTTACTCCATTTATTAAATTGATAAGATCCATATTTTCCACCATAAATATAAGCTCTTTATTTTTGGTTTCTTTATAAATATATACATCTCTTAATATAGTATCTATCATATTAATTATTAATAGTGGATTGCGATCCAATTTTTCTGCGGTATTAAATACTTCTATTATTTGTCCTTTATAAAGATCTTGAATAATTACTGCTGCTGTATTCCATAACTCTTGAAATTCTTCTTCTCCTGCAAAAAGTAACGCATTAGCAATGCTTCCTTGTCCCAATCGAGCACAGCGGTAGGATACTTTTTGGTCAAATCCTTTATCGATCAGAAATTTCTCTATCTCTTCATCATTAACCGCAAAAAATCTTACTAATTGGCACCGGGAAATGATTGTTTCTAATAAATTTTTTTCATCAGCTACCATAATTATTACCCCATACTCAGGCGGCTCTTCAAGTATTTTTAAAAGCGCATTAGCCGCCTCTAAGCTCATCAAGTCGCCATTTTGAATAATTACTATTCTATTTGATGCCCGGTATGGTTTTAATCCTAACCATGGTTCCATTTCCTGG
The DNA here is from genome assembly GCA_964482585.1 of uncultured Syntrophomonadaceae bacterium. Classification (GTDB taxonomy): domain Bacteria; phylum Bacillota; class Syntrophomonadia; order Syntrophomonadales; family Syntrophomonadaceae; genus CAYZYO01. Next base: position 22,874 of record CAYZYO010000017.1, read on the forward strand.
CTAATTTGCTCCTTGGTAATAACTGTCCTCTTTTCTAATCTATTAATAATTAACAAGTCAGGGTGCAACCCCTGGTTAAAGTATAATACGGCATTTTCATCTGCCTGATGGATTATTGTACGAGCAAAAGCTTCTGCTGTAAGCATTTTTCCAATACCTTCTGCTCCAACAAAAAGATAGGCATGGTTTATACGTTTATTGCTAATTGCTTCCTTTAACATTCCTATTGCCCTTTCCTGCCCGACTATACCTGAAAAATAATCCATACCTTCACCTCACCCCGTGTTTTAGTCTTTTCTAAATCAATGTTATTCTAATAATTCGTTAATATAACTCAATGCCCGTTTCCCCAGACTATCTAAATCCCTGGTAGCATCCAAAACCTTTATGCGATATGGTTCTTCTTGAGCCATTTTTAAATAACCTTTTCTTATTAAATTTTGAAAATTTATCCCTTCTTTTTCCAGCCGGTCGGGGATTTCTCCCCTTCTACGCTGTGCTGCTTCCTCTGGAGCAAGATCAAGTAGCAGGGTTAAATGGGGTTTAAGTCCTCCGGTACAGAGTCGGTTTAATTCCCTTAGAAAATTTAGGTCTAACCCCCGACCATATCCTTGATAGGCAATTGTAGAATCAATATATCTATCAGCAATTACTAGTTTCCCCTTAATAAGCGCCGGCCTGATAACTTCTTCAACTACCTGGCTGCGTGCCGCTGCATATAACATGGCTTCAGTTTTTCCTTTCATTTCCTGGTTACCTGCATCTAATAGAATATCTCTGATTTTTTCAGATATATAAGTCCCACCAGGTTCCCTGATGCTTACAATTTCATATTTTCCTAAATAAAATACAATATATTCTTTAAGGCTGCTTTTTCCACAACCATCTATGCCTTCCAGACTTATTAAGAATCCTTTTTCTTTCATATGTCACAATCCTTATGTATATTGTTTTTATTATATACTATTCTGAAATTCGTAGACCCTAGTCTTAACTTATTTTCTTTTAATCTATAATATTAACATAATTCAAGCTCGGGTCCTTTGGTCCCTGTATATGAGCACCGCTCCGCTTAAGATAATTAATATAAGAAAAAACCTCTGGACTAATTTCTTCTCCAGGTAAGATGCAGGGTATTCCTGGTGGATAGGAAGCTATTATTTCACCTGATATTAAGCCGCAAGATTGATTAAAAGAAACTTTTCTTTTATCAGCAAAAAAGGCCTCCCTTGGCGACAACCGTACTCTGGGATCAGGCAATATCTTATAACTATTTTTTTTCTTTTTGGAAGGAAAAAAATCTCTGGCTATTTGTAAAAGCGCATGATACAGTTTGTCCCAATCATTCCTTTCATGAAACATTGACATCATAGCAAGTATAATATTGGTTTCTTGCATTTCCACCTGAATATTATACTGATAACGAAGTAAATAGGACATTTGAAAACCATTAATATCCATATCTTCAACAGATATCAATAGTTTAAGGGGATCGATTTCCATAACCCCGGGAAAGCATTTTAGTTCTTCTCCATAACACCTTAAACCTCTTACCCGGTTTATTTTTACTTTATATTCATTAGATAAATGCAGTGCCCTTTCAAGATAATTTTCTCCCTGCTCCTGCATAAATTTTCTTGCCAGATCGATTGATGCCAAAATAGGGTAAGATGGACTGGTAGTAGTTAGCAAACTGCAGGCAGACAAAAGCCGGTCCTGGTTAAGAAAACTGTCTGCCCTATCTGCCAGGTGAAGACAAGCTCCTTGATTTAACACCGGTAGAGTCTTGTGTAGACCATTTACTGCTGCATCGGCACCGTTTTTTATTGCTGGTTCTGGATATGATGAATGAAAAGGAAAATGAGCTCCATGGGCTTCATCAACAAAGAGCAGTCTATCAATGGCTATCTCCGAAAAGTTTTTTATATCTACTACTGTTCCATAATAGGTAGGGCTAGTTACAAAAACTGCCTTAATATCATTGTTTAATAACAATAACTCCTCTATGCTTTTCCCTGTTACTGAGAGGGTTACCCCGGTTTCCCCGTCTATCTGACAGGGAATATATACCGGAATGACTCCAGACAGAACCATTCCTCCAAATAAAGAACGATGTGCATTTCGCGAAACCAGAATCTTATCCCCTGGATTAAGACTTAAAAGCAGACTCTGTATCCCTGAGGTTGCCCCATTAACCAGAAAACAGCTTCGCTTAGCTCCAAATGCCTGGGCTAGTAATAGCTGTCCTTGATCAATGACTTCCAATGGTAAATGTAAGTCATCTAATCCCGGTACCTCGGTAATATCTATAGCTGCCAAAGCTTTTAGCTCTTTAACAATAAAACCCGCTCCACCTATATGTCCCGGCATATGTAATCGAAGGTTATTTTGCTCACAGTATTTTATTAGCGCTGAATATATAGGTGCCGAATAAACCATGTCTACGTCTTTCCCCTAATCACTTTCATACTTTAAATCTTCTAGGGTGTCGATATATTTTTTTTATTTTACCCACTAATTCTTTATATTCAGGTGATCCTACAGCCATAAGGGTAATTTTATTCAGACAATTATTGCATATAAAGGTTTTATTTATTTTATATACTCCAAATATTCCTTCTTCAGGAACCGTATTACATATAACACACTCCGGAAGTATGTTTCCTTTTTTATTTTCAAAATTATTGTCTACATTTATTAGTTCCATTTTTTACTCCCTTTTTCCTTTAAGGTTTAATCTTAATGTTCTTCTCCTTAAAATATGCAAATCACATAATAATGGTTAAATCAATTTATAAGTTTTACTAAAAACTGCTTTTTTATTATTTAGCTTTTCTTAAAACTTCATACTATATATCATGTATTAAGCCCTTTAGCTAGTGAAGCCCTGTAAGATTAAGTCCTACCGTACCAATAAGTATTAATCCAATAAAAACCAGTTTAGTAATGCTAATTGAATCACTAAATACTATAATTCCGACGACTGTCAGCAAAGCTATTCCCATTCCTGACCAGATAGCATAAACAGAACCAAGCTCAAAATACTTTAGGGCAAATCTTAAAAAATAAAAACAGGCAAAATAAAAAATAATTGCCACCCCTGCAAGTAGTCTGGTATTATTTTCATTTACTGCACTGAGTTTTAAAATAGTAGTACCAAATACTTCAAATAGTATTGATAATCCCAGATACATCCATTTCAATTTTGATTCCTCCCCAGCCTATAACTAATAACTAAACCTCCCTTTATTTGATTATTATTCCTCTCTACTTTCACTCTGTAAAGACTAAATCTTATTACGATCGTAGTCAATAGACCGCGCACAAGGGGACGGTTCTCCTGTGTCAATAAGATGCGCACAAGGGCGCACCGTTCTTATTGACACAGGAGAACCGTCCCCTTGTGCGCAGAAAAATTAAATTCCTGGCAATGACCTACTCTCCCACGGCTAAACCGCAGTAC
>CAYZYO010000018.1:0-1223 GCA_964482585.1 uncultured Syntrophomonadaceae bacterium
AATTGTTTTCTAAAGCGGGATTTTTTAAATAAACCCAGATCCACCAGCTTATTCAAATCATTCCTGGAGGTATCATAGGAAATATCAAAGAGCTCTTGATACTCAAGGATATCAATCGAATCTTTATTCATATTTATATAATAATCAACCGCGGTTCTTTGTCGGGCAGACAAAACTTCTCCGGTTTGGTCTAGAAAGAGGGTTATACTTCTTTGTTGAATATCCTTTTCAAATTTATCAAATACCTTATTTACTGCAGTAACGAGCATTAAGGTTTGAAAGTCAATAAAAAAGGTTAAGTCACTACCGCAATTCTCGACATCCTGGATCGACTTATAATAATTATAGCTATCTTCCTGGAGAGAACTTGAAAGGGAAAAGAACCTGAAAAAGTCATGACCGTTTTTTAATAGATATAAATATGAAACAAATCTACCTATGGTACCATTAGTTTTAGAAAATGGCTGAATGTAAAAAAAGTAATAATGGATAATGCAAGATTTAATAACCGGATGAATATCGGCATTATTAATAAAATCAATAAGGTCCTCCATTAATGAAGGAACCTCTGTATAATGAGGAGGTTCAAATACAACCCGGGTCCCATCTTTATGCCAAACATAACCAGCATTATTACGATATTTACCCATTTGATCGCTTTCCAGCATATTCATAGTAAGACTATTATATATAGTTAAGATCATGTTTTCATCTATTGGTTCCTGCAGATTCTTCATTATAAACTTCAGTGCTTCATAACTATTTATAATTAACTGCTCACTTTCATTCTCAGGGGTAATATTATTTTTTATTAATTCCTGCGTTCTTTCTTTACTTGAAACAGCACCTTCAATAGTGCTGGAGAAAAAGGCCTCATCTATCAAGGCATTAGCTAATACTGATTTTTTAAAATCATAATCGCTATACTTTTCAAAAATAACACTCTTTTTCTTTGCCCTTTCTTCAATGAAGACTACTCTTCTTTTAATATTGTCAGTCAAAGTAAACCAGAATTCCTGATTGTTTTTGTCTTTTAGATAAAGCTTAATACCGTTTTCTTTGCGTTTTTCCAGGAAAATAGGCCAAAACTCATCCATTGTTACTGGAAACCCGAGCCGGTACATAATTTCTTTTTTGTCCATATATCGTTTATTATTGATAAACTGATCTATATATTCAAATACTAGTTGATGATCCATGGTAATAATCCTCCTATTTGCTTC
>CAYZYO010000018.1:1323-26127 GCA_964482585.1 uncultured Syntrophomonadaceae bacterium
ATTAACAGTTTTTCCAGATAAGCTAATTTATAAACTATTCAACCATAAACATATTACTATTATTATCTGGTTAACACAATACCAAAATACCACAAAAAAGCTGATTCATTGGGTACAAGTTACACGAAAAGACAAATTCAATAACCATTATATAACAAAAAACCCAAATAATTAAAATAATTATGTTAAAAAATTGACAGTAAAGGCAGGAATCCAAATGGAGACAAAGATAACCTGAAGTTAAAAAAGCTTGGTTTCCGAAAAGATAGTTTACCACATAAAATAATTTAATGACATTATATTAAAATTAATATAATGTCATTAAATTAATTTTAATACCTTTTAAAATAATCAAATATCAACTTTCAATCAGATTCTGAAAACTTTGATCAATTAAAGTGATATCATAGTCCTGCATCTCTTCCAAATCTTCCTCACTTATTGGAGCCATATTAAAAATGCGTAATCGGTCGTTTTCTTCAATTAAGATTGCGGCTTCGATACCAATGGTCTTACCATCCTGATTAAAATTATATACTACCAGGGCACTGTTTTCACCTACCCTGGTATAATTTTTTAAAACTTCTATACTAAGGTTTGCAGGTAGTTCATTGTTTTCTTCTATTTGCGCAATAACCTTGCTGGTTTCTCGTTCAATATCACTCCTATTTTCTATAAGTTCAGAAGGTTGCAGTGAACTATACTGGGGTAGAAAACGTACCGACCAGAAAACACTCAGGTTTTCGGCTACAGTATCATAGTCCTGGTTAAAATATGCGGTATAGAAATCATTTACAGTATTTTCAGGTTTAGCAATATCAAAAAAAGCGGCATAAATATACATAATAGCCAATAATGCTAAAATAATAACAAATAAAAATTTAGGAACTCCCCGGTTAATTGTTCCCGACAATATTAAAATACCTCCACTTCGTTTACAATAATATAAATAGAATTTTAACAGATTTAAAAGAGATATACAATTGTATTAGCAAGTTAAGGAGATCGATTTTAGATGAAAAAGATAGTTGTAGTCGGAGGAGGGCCTGCAGGAATGATGGCTGCAATAGCTGCAGCTGAAAATCAGGCCCAGGTGACACTATTGGAAAAAAAGGAAAAACTGGGGAAAAAGCTAAGAATAACTGGAAAAGGAAGGTGCAATATAACCTCTGCATTAGCTGGAGATATTTTTTTAACTCGCTATACTGGGAATGGACGGTTTTTATTTAGTGTTTTTAATGAATTCTCGAATAGAGATTTGATAAGTTATTTTGAAAAGCATAATTTAAAATGCAAAGTTGAAAGAGGCAGCCGGGTGTTTCCTGAAACAGATAATGCTGCTGATGTTGTTAAGGTGCTCTATAATAATCTTATTAATCTGGGAGTCCATATAAAAACTTCCTGTAAAGTAAATAGGCTCCTTTATCAAGAGCAGACAGTGTTAGGAGTTAAAGCAGGAAAAAGTAGAATAGATAGTGATGCGGTTATTATAGCTACCGGCGGAATGTCCTATCCGGCAACAGGTTCTACTGGTGACGGTTATAAATGGGCTCAAGAGGCTGGGCATAACATAATTGAACCTAGACCCGGACTGGTTCCCCTGGTAACTCACGAGGATTGGATAAAAGAGCTTCAGGGCTTAAGCTTAAAAAACATAAAAGCATTTGCTTATGAATTAAATGGAGAAAAAATCAATGAAGATTTTGGAGAAATGATTTTTACCCATTATGGGGTTTCAGGACCGATAATCTTAAGCATGAGCCGTGATATAGGGGAAAAAATCCGCCAAAAACGGCAGCCGGTTAATCTATTAGTTGACCTTAAGCCAGCACTGGATGAAGAAAAACTGGACCGGCGAGTCTGCCGGGATCTAAAAAAATATGCCAACAAGCAATTTAAGAATTCCCTAGTAGACCTTTTGCCCAAAAAGCTTATTCCTGTTATTATCCGATTGAGTGAGATTGATGAGTCTATAGAGTGTAACCAGCTTACAAAAGTAGACAGAAAGAAATTGGTCCATTTAATTAAACATTTTTCACTTACTATAACTGGTACGAGGCCAATTGCAGAGGCTATAGTTACTGCCGGTGGGATAAGTGTTAAGGAAGTGAACCCTAAAACTATGGAATCCAAACTTTTTAAAAGATTGTATTTTGCCGGAGAAGTTTTAGATGTTGATGGTTATACAGGTGGTTATAATCTGCAGGCAGCTTTTTCTACCGGATATGCCGCTGGTAAATATGCGGCATTGGCAGACAATAAAAGGCCGCTATAATAGTTAAAAGAATGGGCTTATAGATAATCTTAATTGACTGTACCAGGCATTTTTGCTACTATGTGATTGATTACAGGGGGGTTTATATTATGATAAAGGATACTGCAGGATATAAAGGTTCGACAAAATATATAGTATCAGACGAATTAAGAAACAGTGTAAATATTGCTATAGCGCTGCAAAAGCCTCTGCTTATTAAAGGAGAACCGGGAACGGGTAAAACTATGCTTGCACAAAGTATTGCTGATTCTCTGGGTATGAAGTTGCTTATTTGGAATATTAAATCGACTACCAAGGCCCAGGAAGGGCTTTATGTTTATGATACTGTCCAGCGGCTTTATGACAGCCAGTTTGGTGACAATAATGTGGCAGATATTAAACAGTACATAAAATTGGGCAAACTAGGGGAAGCATTTTTATCTTCGGAACAGGTGGTATTATTAATTGATGAGATAGATAAGGCTGATTTGGAGTTTCCTAATGATCTGCTGTGGGAGTTAGACCAGATGAGTTTTTATATTCCTGAAACTAAAGAGACTATTGAGGCCCGGCAGAAACCAATTGTTATTATAACCAGTAATGCTGAAAAGGAACTACCAGATGCCTTTTTAAGGCGCTGCATATTTCATTACATAGAATTTCCTGATCCTCAAGCCATGGAAAGAATAATTAAGGTTCATCATCCACAGTTGGAAAGGCGATTATTAGATCAAGCGATGGAAGCATTTTATGTCTTACGGAATATACCTGATATTCAAAAACGTCCTAGTACCAGTGAATTAATTGACTGGCTGCAGGCGCTGGTGGTAGGAGGAGTCAATCCCGGGAGAATTAAAAAAGATCTTCCTTTTCTCGGGGTACTTCTAAAGAAAACCGAGGATCTTGATATATTATTAACTAAGCTGCACAGCAGCAATAATTCAAAACACCCGGATTTTACTAATAAGTCTATTCATTATTATCGTTAAACCACTATAGTATGGCCACGCACTGGCGTTTTGGTAAAACCGGAGCAACCGGATAGAACCGTAATAGAACCGTAGAGGCGACTTCAGTCGCCGCCCTTTCACCCTGAATTGCAGCTGGTCGGAGACTGAAGTCACCTCTACGGTATAAGATACGGTACAGTATAAGAATTAGGGATAACTGCAGAATTAGAGGTAAAATATTAAAATTGGTCAATTTAGGAGAAAATAATGTTTACAAAATTTTTTTACACCCTAAAAAACTATGGTCTTCCAGTATCAATTAATGAATGGCAGGTCCTGTTAAATGCACTGGAATTAGGTTTGGCAGGATCAAGTTTAACCGGTTTTTATTACTTATGCAGAGCGGTGCTGGTTAAGACAGAAGCTCATTATGACCGTTTTGATATGGTATTTGCCAGTTATTTTGATAATATTGAAACCCCAGAAGGGCTACCAGAAAAAATTTGGGAATGGCTTGACTGTGAGCTGCCTGAGATGGCGGTATCAGACACAATTAGGCAGAATCACCGCCAGCTTGATTTAGATGAATTGAAAAAAATGCTGGAACAAAGGTTGGCTGAACAGAATGAAGAACACCATGGTGGAAACAGATGGATAGGAACCGGAGGCACCTCTCCGTTTGGTCATTCCGGTTACCATCCAGGAGGCATCCGTATTGGAGGCCAATCTCGAAACCTGTCAGCAGTTAAAGTTGCAGGTATGAGAAGGTTTCAAGATTTTCGTACCGATGAAACTCTGGGAGTTAGGCAATTTCAAGTTGCCTTACGTAAGTTAAGGCAGTTTACTACTCGCCTGGATGGAGCAAAGACAGAGTTGGATTTAGAATCCACTATAAATAAGACCTGTGATAATGCCGGTAGATTAGAATTAATATGGGAAAGGCCTCGTGAAAATGCAATAAAGGTTCTCCTGCTTATGGATGCAGGGGGTTCAATGGTAGCTTACAGCCGTTTATGCAATCAACTCTTTACTGCAGTTAACAAATCTAATCATTTTAAAGATTTAAAAGTATTTTATTTCCATAACTGTATATATGAGTGGCTGTTTCATGACCCTGGATGTAGTTTGAGTAATTATACTAATACTCAATATGTACTTAATACTTATCCAACAGACTACCGGGTTATTATCCTGGGGGATGCTAGTATGGCTCCTTATGAGTTGATGCGTATAGGAGGAATTATTGATTGGGAATTATATAATAATAAGCCCGGAATAGAATGGCTAAAGCTCATTCGACAGCATTTTGAGTATTCAGTATGGCTTAATCCAATTGCCAAAAACTACTGGAATTGGATGAATGGTGCATTTACCATTAAAAAAATTGCCGACATCTTCCCTATGGAAGAACTGACTGTTGATGGGCTGCAAAATGCGATTAATAAACTTACAAGCAGGCAGGTTGTAGGGATATAGTAGATTCCTAATCACTTCAAGAAAAATATAATTATGTAACAACTATATATGACTGTCAACGTGAACAAGGAGGAAATACGGTGAAACATGTGTATGAAGGCAAGACTAAGAGTGTTTATCAATTAGAAGATGGCAACTATCTCTTGAAAATGAAAGATGATGTATGCGGGGAAGATGGCCAAATAGACCCGGGTGCTAATTCCATAATAGGCGAATTAGAAGGAATGGGGCAAGCTTCACTCAAGATGTCGCGGTACTATTTTGAGCTGTTAAAAAAAGAAGGGATACTGACTCATTATATCGATTCCAATCTAGAAGATAATACCATGCTGGTTAAACCAGTAGTACCTTTTGGAGAAGGACTGGAGATTATCTGCCGTTTTCGGGTCTATGGTAGTTTCTTAAAACGTTATCAAAAGTATGCTGAAAAAGAGCAAGAATTGGATAGCCTGGTAGAGATAACATTGAAAGATGATGAGCGGGGTGACCCTCTTATCGGAGAAGAAGCATTGGTACAGCTTGGAATTATGCAAATAGACGAATGTATAAAAGTTAAAGAAATGGGCAGAAAAATTGCTAATCTTATTAAGAAGGATCTAGAAGACAAAGGAATGGATCTGTATGATATCAAATTTGAATTTGGGCGGGTAGATGGGCAGGTCGTATTAATGGATGATATATCAGGAGGAAATATGAGAGTTTTCAAAGAAGGTAAACAGGTAGATCCATTAGAACTTGCTAAACTAGTCACTGCAGAATAGGTGTTTTCGTTAACATAGGTGTTCTTTGATCAATTAATGTTATGTATATAGCCAGTTGAAAAATATCCAACTGGTAAAAATACTGGCCTATACATGGAAGGGAGTTGATAAGAATAATTATGGGCCGGATTGTGGAGGGTAAAAATTGGATAAGGTTTGTTTTGTTGCTAATTGGGCAGAATCTTATCTGGAGGTATATGAAGACTTATACGGTCCTATAGTGCTGTATCCAGATATGAGTGTTGAAGAAGTTAACATGGAATGGGTTCAAAGTTTTAGAAAGTAATGAGACTAAGTATTAAAAAAAGTTGTACCAGTAGATAAAGAAAAGAGTAATAATTATAAATTTATAATAAAAGATTGCCGTTCAGTCAATTCTAGAATTGATTGAACGGTGTTATTCTTTAATAGCAGATTAGGATTCACTGCCAGAATCTTCATTTTTATACTGTACAGCATCTTATAACGTAGAGGCGACTTCAGTCGCCGACCAGCCACAAAACGTCCGGGCGGCGACTGAAGTCGCCTCTACGGTTCTTTCCGGTTGCTCCGGTTTTACTAAAACACGGGGGCGTTGGCCATTATGTAAGTAAAGTGACTGCGTTAAGCATTTATTTTTGTATTAACCACTGATGCCCGCAGGACACAACCACCGATGAAAATTAACCACAGATGAACACAGATTTACGCAGATGTTTTTGTTTTGCATCTAAAACAATTTATAATGTTTTACCTTAATTCTACAGTTAATCCCTAAATTTTATACTGTACGTAGAGGGGACTTTAGTCTCCTTCTTGATTGTCATCCTGAGACTAAGTGATGGTGAATTCTTAAATTATGCAAAAGTCTTAATCAAATAGTTTACAATAAATATTGACAGCTAATTATACCCGCATTAACCTGTTAATATATAAATAATTAATATACTGATTAATGGGAGGCAAAGTATTATTTATTCAACTAATAATTATTAAGGGGGGATAGCTCTAGTGGAAAAGTTTGATGTTATCATAATTGGAGCAGGTCTGGCAGGGCTTTCAGCTGCCTATACTCTGGCTCAAGAAGGACTGGAGGTTTTGGTTTTAGAGCGAGGAGATTATCCAGGTGCGAAAAATGTAACTGGCGGGAGAATCTACATTAATCCTGTAAAAAACCTTTTTCCTGATCTTTTTGCTGATGCTCCTTTTGAACGTTTTATTGCCCATGAAGGAATTACTATAATGGCTGAGGAACGTTCGATAGGCATAAGTTATGATGGAAACGAATTACGGGAAAAACCGTACCAGAGTTATACCATTCTTCGTTCCAAATTTGATCGCTGGTTGGCGGAAAGAGCTGAATCTCAAGGAGCTATGCTGTTATGTAAGGTGAAAGTTGATGATGTAATAATTGAAAATGAGAAGGTAGTTGGAGTGCTGGCTGCAGGTGATGAATTACATGCCGATATTGTTATTGCTTGTGATGGAGTGCTCTCCCTGACAGCGGAAAAGGCAGGTCTTCGCCAGGCAGGAATAGCCAGGGATTATGCTGTAGGTTTTAAAGAAATTATTCAAATTAAACCGGAGATTATCAATGAGCGTTTTAATGTGGAAGAAGATGAAGGCGCAGCAAAAATGTATATGGGAGAGGTTACTAAAGGAAAGTTTGGTGGGGGATTCCTTTATACCAATAAAGACAGCATAAGTCTTGGCCTGGTTATCGGTATTAAAGATCTAATGGAAGGGAATATTGATGCACCGTCTATGCTGGACGAGTTTAAGCAGCGTCCAGAAATTACACCCTTGATAAAAGGTGGAGAAACAGTTGAATACTCAGCTCACGCAATTCCTGAAGGAGGATATAAAGCATTGAGCAGTCTTTATGCAGATGGAATTTTAGTTGCTGGAGATGCTGCCGGCTTAGCTATGAATATTGGAGTTACAGTTAGGGGAATGGAATATGCCCTGGCATCTGGATACTATGCAGCTCAGGCAGTTTTAAAGGCCAGGGAAAAAGGGGATTTTAATGCTGAGACCTTATCAGTTTATAAAACCCTTTTAGAGGACAGTTTTGTATTAAGGGATTTCAAAAATTTCCAGGAAGCTCCTATGGTACTAGACAACCAGAGGTTTTATCAACATTATCCTGAATTGCTGGGAAATATTATGAAGGATATTTATGCGATACCAGATGGTTCTAAAGATAGATTATATCCAACTATTAAGCAGTATTTGAATATGGGTGAAATATGGTCCATGTTTGGAGATTTACGAAAGGTGATGAAAATATGAATGAAGTAATAGGGTTAAAAGCTAAACTAGGGCTTGATGTATTTAAACCGGGTAAAGAAGCACATATAAGAATTAAACCTGGAATGGAAAAAGATAGCAGATTAAAACGGGCAATTCTTGTTTGTCCAGCAGGTTTATACCAGGAAAATGAAAAAGGGGAAATTGAGCTAACTATTGATGGGTGTTTAGAATGCGGAACCTGCCGTTTAGCCTGCGGGCCTGAGGTGTTGGAGTGGAATTATCCAGAAGGCGGCTGTGGAGTACAATTTCGCTTTGGATAATATAAAATAATGTAGTTATTTATACCATAGTGTATTCATCAATAGGTTTTAAGTGCAGACTTTATAGCCGGGTTATTAATAAACACAGTGCATTTAATACCGGTTAGGAAACCAGGCAAAAGAATTTGCCATCAATACGAAAAGAGGCCACTAATTTGCTGGGTAATAAAACCTTTGCAGAATTAACTATCAGGTTATAATATATCTGTTAAAGAATCAGTCGAAAGGTTGTGGAGAAATGACCGTAAGTCTGACAGTGATTGCCGGGATTATTTTTGCTGTCTATTCAATATATTTTATCAAAATAATTTCTGGAAATCCTGATGAGTTTGAAAAAGAATTACTTGCAGCACTTAAAGATTGGAGTCAGAAAAACAACGGAAAAAAGTCGCAAATAAGGTTAATTTTTTCTATTTCCTTAATAGTAGAGCTATTTTATTTTCTTATGGTGTTTCTAGTTATTTATAATCCAGTTTTTGTTGTTTTTACCATATTATTTGCAGGTGTGGAGTTATTTCATATATACCGGATAGGAATAAATGTTCATAAGTTTCTAAAAGGAATCATAGAATCGGCAGACTTATTTAACTGGAAACTTGAACGTCTAAGTGCGATACTGTTTTTTACTCATTCACTGTTATCACTTATAAATGTATTTTTATTCTGACGTAGTACTGTCCTCCTGGGGCAAAGCGACATGGGTTGGCATCTTGACGTATACAATCATTCTAAGTATTATACAACGTTTGCTAGAAACAGGGGAAGAAAATTATTGTTGCTTTTGATTCCTATAACTGCATAGTAGGTAGTATCGGGATTACCGTCAAAACTATAGGTGCCTGAAACAGCATCAGCTGGAATTTCAAAAAAATTAAGATCGGGATCATAGACCCGGATCAGAATATCTCTACTGCTTATATCCTTTAAATATCTTTTTATTTGCTGATTCCAGGCTTCATTCTCGAGATTCCATTTGATAATTATCCGGTCATTTTTTGTTAGCTGTAAAATATCTCCGGGCTCAGCATCAGGCTTAATATTAATATGAAGTTTTTGAGCAGTTTCAAAATAGCCTCTTTTCCCTATAATCTGCTTCCAGTAATTGGGAGTGGATAATACCCAATAAACAAGAATTACAAGAATACCAGTCAGGATTATAATAAAAAGCAAAGGAGTCATTTTTACCTCCAGTTAAAGATGATTTTTCTCCATTTACACTATTAGCCGGTTTAATTAAGGATTTTGCATAATTTAAATCCAGCAACCGGGTAGAACCGTAGAGGCAACTGCAGTCGCCTCTACGGTATAAGATACTAAGATACGGTACAGTATAAGGATTGAGGATAACTGCAGACTCAAAGGTAAAATATTATGATTGTTCTAGATACCTATCATAACAAACCCCCAAAAATCTGTGTGAATCTGTGCAAAATCTGTAGTTAATCACCTACTTTGTTTTCATACGGTTGGCCTCTGAGCATGGGTGGTTAATATGAAAAACTAATCAATTATGAAAATTTTCAATAAAGAGTTTATCTAGGAGTTTTTCAAAATAAGGAAATGTTTAAAAAAACAAGCTTTTGCTTATATCATAAAACCTGATTCTTTTATATTTTACTCATTTTGTGAAAATCTAATCCCTTGTTAGATAGCTTGATTTCTTTCCTCCAAAATTGTACTTATACCTGGTCGGGTAAAATGAGACCTGCTATCAATAAAAATATTTTAATAGAATATTATAGATGAGCCGCCATTATAATTAAAATAACGTATAATAGCATTATTGAGAATTTATAGGGAGGAGTAATTTTGTTGACACGTAACCGCACCCCTCGCTGGGGGTTCTTAGATATTTTTTTAGTTTATTTCGGACTGCTTATAGTTGGGATTCTTTTTGGTTTTTATGGCGATGTAATTATGAACTTTTTTAGTATATGGGGGATACCTTATAATGAGTTGAGTTATTTTACTGTTGGTTTCCTTATTCAATTTATAACAACTATTGGTCTTGTTTTTCTATTTACTCTTACTAGAAAGGGTGTCCGGCTAAGTGATTTAGGAATACGAAGAGCTAGGACTTTAGATTATGCTAAATATGGGTTGCTGGGCGGCCTTTTTTTGTTGGTGCTAATTGTTGTTTTGGGTTATATTATTAACTATTTACAACCTGATCTTAACCCACAGGTATTCGAAGAAATGCTTCGTTCCATAACAACAGTACCCGGATTTATTATCTTATTTATTATCGGCGCAGTTATGGCTCCAATATCTGAGGAGCTATTTTATCGGGGAATGATATATCCTGTTTTGCGAAAACATATGGGACCACTATGGGGGGCCATTTTAGCAGGGATTGTTTTTGGCCTTGCCCACTGGGATTTTTGGAGAACTATACCCCTGGCAGTAGGAGGCATTATTCTATGTTATATATATGAAAAAACCAGGAGTATATTTGTTCCTGCAGTAACCCATGGTGTATGGAACGGGATCATGGCTATTCTTGTATATTTAAGTATTGCAAAATCAATATAGCAGGTTTATAAAAAAATATTGACAAAGACAGTATTAAGGTATAAATAAATAGAGGGGAATGCTTTTAACTATACTTTCCAAATGATGAAATATACAATAACAGATATTGAATTATGTTTAGCAATAGTTGATCTAAGAATATATCAAAAATTCATTATTTCATAACTATATTTAAGAGGTGAAGGAAATGCCAATTTATGACTACAAATGTGAAAACTGTGGTAAATTTGAAAGAGTACAGAAGATCAGTGAAGAGGCACTAAGTGAATGCCCGTTTTGTGGAGGAAAGGCAGAAAGACTTATTAGTAAAAATGTTGGCATAGTTTTTAAAGGGTCAGGTTTTTATTCAACCGATAACAACCAGGTAAAAGACCGTGCGCGCAGTTTAAATAAGGCAAGGCAAAAGGATAATGAAGCCTTACTGGATAAAGATGTTGGATCATATGTTGAGCAATCTGAAGATACAACTAAAAAGGTCCAGGAAGCCTAGTTCCTCATTTGGGATTTTCTGATAAGAATTTTATTAGGATACTGGTTTTTTTATAAGAGTATTAATTTTCTTTTTACATGGAAGCGGAGGGGTTACCGTCCGCTTCTGTGTCATTAAGCTTGGTCTAGAAAACTAGTCTCTGCCGGGTATGCTTTCAGAGTTTCAACATAAAACCGGGTTAAATACCTTTAGGGAGGAGACAAGATGAAGGAAATAATAATCTATACTGATGGAGCATGTTCCGGTAATCCCGGACCTGGAGGATGGGGTGCAGTGCTTTTGTATAAAGAAAATATTCGAGAAATAGCCGGAGGAGAAGAAATGACAACCAATCAACGGATGGAATTAACTGCGGTAATAGAGGCCCTAAAAACTATTAAGGTAACCGGGTGGGAGGTCACAATATTTTCTGATAGTGCTTATATTGTTAATGCCTTTAAGCAAAACTGGTTACAGACCTGGCAGAATAATGGATGGAAAAACAGTAAGAAAGAGGACGTTGCTAATCAGGATCTATGGAAAGAGCTTATTAAACTCATCCGAAGAAATAAGGTGAGAATAGAAAAAGTGAAGGGGCATTCAGGTGATAAATGGAATGATCGTTGTGATGAACTGGCTCGTAATGCAATAAAAACACTATCATAGCTGCTAAAAGGCTAAATGAAATTGAGGGTTTTGATCCAAATTTTCGTCATGTCCCTTGGCTTCAGGATAACAGGGAAGCAGGAGATTAAAGTCTCCTCTACAGGTGCAGGGGTGCGATTGAATAGAAATAAGTTGTTAGGCAAAATCCTCAATTGTATAAGTCATAATCACTAGACTAAAAACCTGTGGCTGGTTAATCTAAATATTATAATGGAAGTCCTGATTACGATCGCAGGAATCCTTGGAAATATGACGAATTTGAATATTAGAAACAAATATAATAAAGGATATTGTTTAATAATGAGTAAAGTTGAGATTTATTCAGGTACCGAAAATGATAAAACTGGAATTGGAATTAGAATAATTGATAAAAAGGCTTCTGTAGCTGATTTGCTTGATGGGTGGCAGCCTTTGTGTGATGATGATCGTTTGTTTAAACCATATGGTAATTCAAATTATTCTACATGTAAGGGATGTATTCGCAACTGCTGTAAGACTGCCTATGTAATTCCTGACTTGATAGCATTTAAGAAAATAGCAGGCTATCTAGGCTGTAATTACCAGGAGTTCTTAAATATGTATTTTGATGTTGAAAAAACCAGGCTGGGTTTATTACGAATAAGACCTAACCCCTGCATTTTCCTGGAAAATAATATCTGCACTATTTATCCAATACGCGCACTTATTTGCCGGTTTTATCTTTGTAGTCATTTGTTAGGGGAGACTGAACAATTGATCTATTCAATTACCTTTGCTGGAATAGCTGCAACCCAGAGATTTGCAGAAAAAAATAAACTGGTTAATACCAATATTACTAATGGCTTAAGCAGTTTTGATATGCTTTTTACCAATTTAATAAACGAATACCACAATAGCAGTAAAGTAGATCTTTTTATGCAGGCTGACGATTATAATGATATACCGCTCTATCCATTTCTCTAATTATTTCAAGATTATTGTAAGCTATAAAGGCTGTCCTGTTCAAAATTATTTCAATTTTCCGCAAAATAACTGTAAGAGTATCCCTGGAGTTTTAAGCTATTTTATACTGGTGCTAATAATTTGTTCCAGGGAATTTTGCCCAAGAGAAAGGCTCCTAGCCAGAAAATCTGTGGGAGCCGGTAAATGGTCATATATATCTTTAAAGAACTGCTGCTGTTTAACTAGTCGATGTCTGGTTTTAACCAGGTTTTTTTGCCCGGGCGAAGGATAAGATAGTATACAGGTTAATCATAAAGTTTCGTCAATTGCGTATTAGGAAAATAGTGGGTGACTATTTCCTGAGCCGTTTTCTTTTCCTCCTGGGCCATGGTGAAGGCTCCCCATTGTTCCATCCCTACTCCATGTCCCCAACCGCTTCCTTTAAAAACTATATTGTTTCCTTCAGCCTTTATACTGCTAAATTGAGTTGAGTATAAACGATCAAAACCTACTTCTTCTCTTAAATCTACTGCAGGAATTGAAGCTTTACCTGCACTAATGGTTAAAGCACGTCCTGAGGGTCCTTTTTTACTGATTTTTATATCATCAAGAGACCCTGCTTCACTACCCATAATATTCTTAATTTCCCACCGGGGAATCTTTACGGTCCAGTTGCTATATTTATCTGGTGCATTTTTCATCCCGTTGGTTTCTACTGGAACTATATACTCAGATACTTTGTCTTTTAATTTGGGAAATCCTTCTTCAATACTGGCAGTTTTATCTTTTGAAGTAGAATGGAAAAGTGCATAGATAAATTTTCCATTGTAGGTAATAACCTGGCCCCGGGTTTCTTCTACAGCCTGGGAAATATTATCAGTTATTTTTTCAGCATCATAAGCCTGAAATTCAGTATGGTCATCACTGGCATCAGTACCATGTTTGCCCCGGGTTCCATTTTCATATTCTAAAAGGGCCAGTGTCATTGTCCTGGCAACGATGGCCTGAGCTTTTAATGCTTCCATCGGAAACTTGGGTCCTATTTCGGCAGCAACTACTCCTTTCAGGTATTTTTCCAATTTTAGTTCTTCTTTTTCTCCAGTAGCATTACGGTATAGACTTATTGTAGGTTCCTGGTTATATTTCTCGACTTCAGGAGCTTTATCAACAGGACCGGGGATGGGTTTCTTACCTTCCTTTTGGCATCCGCAGTTGCAGGTCAGTATAAGAATGAATAATAAAAAAATAACATTTTTACTGGTTTTGCTTTTTGGAAACAATAAAAATCTCTCCTTTAATTTTTGGTATTAGTATTTCCTGGTATTATTTTGTTATGTTATTTAGACTCAGGTATTATTTGCTAATGAAGCTTTAATACGAAAATAAATGCTTAACGCAGTCGCCTCTACAGTATAAGATACGGTACAATATAAGAATTAGAGATAACTGCACAGTTAAAGGTAAAATATTATAGTTGTTCCAGATACCTATTAAAAGAAAAATCAAAAAATCTGTGTGAATCTGTGGTTGATTAGTCACTTCTTTCTTTTCATAGGTTGTGGCCTGTGGCCATGGGTAGTTAATTTGATTTGTAGCTGGTGCTAGTAACTGACCATCTATTATAATAGAAAATTATCAATTATCTTTATAAAAGTTCTTTTTGATGCTGCATGGGGAACCAGGTCTATTACAATAATTCTAATTTAAAGGGGGATATCCTATGCATATTGTACTTTTTGAACCTGAAATACCTCAGAACACTGGTAATATTGCCCGGACATGTGCATTAACCTGCACTTCATTACACCTTATTAAGCCTTTAGGGTTTTTAATAGAAGATAGATATTTAAAAAGGGCAGGCCTTGACTACTGGGATAAAGTTGATATAAAAATGTGGAATAATTTCAGAGAGTTTAAAGAAAATTATAAAAAATCAAAAATATATTTAGCTACAACCAAGGGTTTAAAAAGGTATGATGAAATTGCCTATAAAGAAGATGATGTAGTTGTTTTCGGGCCTGAAAGTAAAGGATTGCCTTATGAAATCCTGAATGCTTATCCAGAATCACAGGTGAAAATACCTATGCTTGATATAGGCAGATCACTTAACCTGGCAAATTCAGCAGCAGTTATTATTTATGAAGCATTAAGGCAGCTTAAGTTTCCCTATTTAAAATAATCCGTTTTTGAGTAAGGAAAAGGAAGTATCCTTTGTTCTTAAAAAGCTTTATAAACAAAGGATACCATTTCACCAAGAAGAGGCTAACCAAAGGCCAGGAATCGCAAAAAAAACCTTATTAGAGGAAATCTTAAAGTTACAAAGGTGAAAGAGCTTATTCAATAATTGGATCGAAATAAAGATAATAGGCTGAGATTATTTTTTAAATATTAGGATAAGACTTCCTGTAAAAAAGAGCGGTTTTATATTTTAATGTAAGTCTTAAAAGCAATTTGTTTATATTTAGCTGTGATGCATCTCCTGCCTGGTAATACCAGCAAGAGATTCCCGGTTCATTGCCCTGGCTAATACGTTGCTTTTTTTATAGCTGCTGTTAGATTCTAATTATTATCTTTTACTCTCATTCTTTATTCTGGTTTAGAGAGATAAGATTTGGATACAGGTCATGGAGATATTAATTAAAAGATTATGCCTTCCTGAGTTAAAGCTTTGACCAGGTCTTCGTCTAGATTAGTCGTAACGGCGCTTTCCATTAATACCCGGTATTGCCTGACCAATGATTCAACCAGGTTATTGGCTGACTCATCTGCTGTAATGTGCTGAATTGTTGTTTTGGATTTTTCCATTTTAACTCCTCCTTCATAAACCTCCTGACTCCTACAGATTACCTCTAACTTGGATTAATAACTTATAACAATATACCTTACTTTACATTATATGATATTGATGGTAAATAATGCAAATTAAGATAAAATGAAAGATTATTCTGAATATTTAGACATTATTCAGGATAGAAGCCTACATTCCATCAATTCCACCTGCCCCTTTTGTTTTTATCCTGTCATGAAAAATGAATTAAATAGCAGCAGAGCAAAAATTTAAAAAATTTTATTATTTTGAAAAGGAATTCACCTATCGATAGTGGAATTATATGGTTATAGTTACTTTTACTTTCATTAATGGCAATTACTAATGAACTAATAATAGGAAAGGTGGGAAGAGACTAAAACCTATAATTAAGTTCAGTGGGTTTAAGCTGGAATAAGTAGCAAGACATTGCAGAAATTTAAGAAATTAAGTAGATGCAGAATGTAAGTAAGGTAATAATAGTTTAACTGGCAGTAACTGTTTAAGGTTTAATAGACTGGTTATTTGCTGGTAAAAGCACAGCCTCTTAAAGAATTAGAAAAAGAGACTAAAAAAAGAAAAATGAGGGAGGGGAACCGTTTGGGTAAAGCAAACATAATTACGCTCAAAGAAGCTGCTGGTATGATTAATGATGGCGATTGCCTGGCATTTAGTGGTTTTACGATCTGGCGGCGGCCTTGTCAGTTGATTTATGAAATGCTTCGACAGGGTAAAAAGGATCTGCATTTATTTGAGGTTCAAGGTGGTTACCAGAGTGAAGTAATGGTTGGTGCTGGAGCAGTTAGATTATGGGAATCTAGCTGGATGGGACAGGAAATTCTCGGAAAGACCGGGGTTAACCTATCCCGCAAACAGGTTAATGGTGAAATCATTGTGGATGATTATAGTCATGGGCATGCTGTAGCCAGGATTATGGCTGGAGCGTGCGGAATACCGTTCTTTCCGACTGCTTTGGCAATGGGAACCGATATTCTAAATCCTGAATATGATGGTTTTGGTAGAGCTGGACTAAGAGATGGTTCTAATCCTAAGATAGCTCGTAATAAATACGAGATTATAAAAGACCCTTGCTTTGATATGGGAGATATACTGCTAATGCCGGCAATTAACCCGAATTGGGCTTTAATCTATGCACCTATGGTTGGTACCGAAGGAACCGTACGCGTATTAGCTCAGAGTTACAATGATTCAGATGTTTTAAAAGCTGCTGACAAGGTAATAGTAATTTGTGAAGAGATAGTACCGGACGAATACCTGCGTCAGGAACCGTCCCAAAATCTGGCGGCCGGTCATGAAATTGATTATGTTGTTGTATGTCCCTGGGCAGCTCATCCCACTGGTTCTCAGGGGTACTATGACTGTGATGCCGATTTCCTAAGAGAATTTAATAAAGTTACCCGCACCCAGGAAGGTTACGATAAATGGGCTGAGGAATGGATATATGGAGTTAGTGGGCCCGACGAATACCTGGAAAAACTCGGAATAACCCGACTGGAACAGCTAAGGGCAAGTGCTGCACTGGGCTATTCAACCAGGACGAAAAGGGGGACGAGATAATGACTGCTTCAAATGAATATGCCAAAATAGGCGAATTTAAACCCATTGATCTCTTAGCTGCTGCTGCTGCCAGAGAAGTTAATGATGGAGACGTGGTTTTTGCAGGTACAGGTCTGCCAATGCTGGCAATAGCCTTAGCGCAGAATGAACATGCTCCTAATGCGGTATGTATCTATGAAGCTGGTAGTATCGATGGTCGTCCTATCGACTTGCCCACCTCAGTAGGTGATGCCCGCTGTGCTTATCAGAGTTCCAAAGCAGGTGGACTCTTTGAAACCTTTTATGGTCAGCTGCATTCCGGGTATGTTGATCTTGGTTTTCTGGGTGGTGCTGAAATCGATAAATATGGTAATGTGAACACTACTATTTTGGGTGATTATAATAAACCTTCAGTTCGGTTTACCGGTAGTGGAGGAAATGCAGACATAAATTCGTTTGCCAGAAGAACTGTACTTATTATGGTACAGGAAAAAAGAAGATTTAAAGAGAATGTGGATTATATTACATCTCCTGGCTGGAGACTTAAAAAATGGCCAACAGGGGAATGGGCCCATAAAAAAGATGTATATGGTAAGTTCTTCCATGGAGGACCGACGGCAGTAATTACTAATATGGCCGTTTTCCGTTTTGATGAAGAAGGTATAATGTATCTTGATACAGTGCATCCTGGCTTTACTGTTGAGGATGTCAAGAACAATACTGGGTTTGATCTTAATGTATCCCGGGTAAGTGGTGAGACCACACCACCTACTTATAAACAGATAGATATTCTTTATAACAAGGTAGACCCCGAGGGGATCTTCCTTCCATAGATAATTAAACCATGTAAAAAGCACTTTAGTAATAAGCCGAAAGAGAAGCACTTTCGGCTTTTTTTATATTAGACTGTTTTTGGTGCTGCATAGAGCAAAAGGCCCGTACGATTTAGGTGATTTTGTGTTTAGTTTAAGGCGAGGGTGTCCCCGAACACGTAGAATCGAAAGGAAGTGCAGCGGTGAATAGCAGTTAAGGTCATAAGCTCGACAGAAGCCTTACGAGACAAAGACCATTACCTTTGTAATCAAGTTGCTTTAATTATTTCAATACATTGAAGAAATCTCGGGAAAGGGATAAAATAATATTAACAATTGATTTTACTGCCAAAAATCCTAATTCATATATCGTAGAGGAGAATTTAGTCTCCGGCTAGTTATATAATGCGGTACTTAGGGAAGGTTTAAGTTAACTCAGCGGTATATGATGCATAAATACTACTATTCGAAGTGGAATCACAAATATATTTAATATTTACCTCCTAATGAGTTTAATTACTTGATATAGATGTACTTGTTGCTAAAGCTAGGTCATGTTGTATCATTAGTCTGAAATCGGTTTTGTGGAGAAATGAGTGCAGACAAGGCAATGACAGCTGCCTTATAAGAACAAAAGATTTCCCGGCGGTCGTTTTTCCAGAAAAATAATTAATAGGAGGTGTAAGAACTGGCTTTATTTTTGGAGTCAGGAAGGTATGGAGAAAATACTAGTGATCCAGCCGGAAAAATGTACAGGATGTCGAACGTGTGAATTGGTATGCTCCTTTGTAAAAACCGGGGAATTTAACCCGGCAAGGTCGAGGATCTCTGTGTTTAGTTTTGAAAAGGTCGGCTTTTCCACTCCGGTAGTATGCCAGCAGTGCAGTAATGCGGCCTGTATGCAAGTTTGCCCGGTAGGGGCCATCAGCCGGAATGAAGGGACAGGCGCTATGGTAGTTGATTCCGGTAAATGCTTACGATGCAAGATGTGTACGATTGCCTGTCCTTTTGGCGCAACTATTTATGACTCCGTTGTTGATATTATTGCCAAATGTGATCTCTGTAATGGAGACCCTGCCTGTGTTAAGTTCTGTCCTTCAGGAGCTATTACCTATGCCCAAGCAAATCAAGGAAGTCTTGCCAAGCGCAAATCATATGCTGCCAAATTCAAGAACGTATATGAGGAGGTGAGCTAGGTTATGTTTGCATGGAATGGGATTGTATTGCGAGTAGATTTGAGTGAAGGAACCATAAAAAGAGAGAGAATTAAAAAAGAGGACCTTCACCAGTATATTGGAGCCCGTGGGCTTGGCACTAAACTGTTTATGGATGAGGTCGACCCTGGAGTTGAACCCTTAAGTGTTGCGAATAAGATTATATTTATGACCGGACCGCTCACCGGTACCCTTGCTTCTTCCGGAGGGCGTTATAATGTTATTACCAAAGGAGTATTAAATGGTACTATAGCTGCATCAAATTCCGGCGGAACCTTTGGGCCGGAGTTAAAATATGCAGGATATGACGGAATTATTATCGAGGGAAAATCAGAGAAGCCGGTTTATTTATGGATTTATAATGATCATGTTGAAATTAGAGATGCAGACGAGGTATGGGGCAAGGATGTTTTTACCACTACTGATCTTATTAAAGAGAATACGGATGAAGAAGCTAAGGTTGCCTGTATTGGTCCGGCGGGAGAAAACCTGGTCAAGTTTGCCTGTATACTCAATGAATATAACCGGGCGGCAGGCCGTTCAGGAGTAGGAGCAGTAATGGGATTTAAAAACCTTAAGGCGATAGCTGTTCGTGGGACCGGCGGAATAAAGGTAGCCGATAATGATGCCTTTATGAAAGCTATCATTGATGCCAGGAATAAATTAAAGGAACATCCGGTAACCGGTGCCGGATTAGCTGCTCTAGGAACTAACGTTTTAATAAATATTTTGAATGCCCATGGAGGACTGCCGGTAAAGAACTTCAGTGAAGCGGCAATTTTTGCGGATGCTGGAAAAATATCCGGGGAATATCATGCCGAAAAATATTTAGTACGCAATAAAGGATGTTTTGGCTGTCCTATTGGCTGTGGCAGGGTTACTAAAATAGGAAGCGGAAAATATAAGAGTTCTGGTGAGGGACCAGAATATGAGGCTACCTGGGCATTTGGAGCAAACTGTGGCATTAATGATTTTGAGGCTATAGCTAAAGCCAATTTTCTTTGTAATGAGTTGGGCTTAGACCCGATTACCCTGGGGGCTACCCTGGCTTGTGCAATGGAAATGGTAGAAAAAGGAATCATTTCTGATAATGATCTGGATATGGAACTTGAGTGGGGCAGTGGAGCTGCCCTGGTAGAAATGGTGAAAAAGATTGCTTGCCGGGAAGGATTCGGCAATGAAATGGCCGAAGGGTCCTATCGTCTGGCAGAAAAATACGGGCATCCCGAATACTCCATGTCGGTAAAAAAACAGGAACTTCCTGCTTATGATCCCCGGGGACAGCAGGGAATAGGCCTGGAATACGCTACTTCCAACCGCGGAGGTTGCCATGTAAGGGGCTATATGACTGCACCTGAAATATTAGGGATACCGGTACAGGTCGATGCTGATGCGACCGAAGGGAAACCGGAATTGCTCAAAATATTCCAGGATCTTACTGCACTTTGTGACTCTTCAGGTATATGCTTGTTCACAACCTTTGCTCTAGGGCTTCCGGAAATAGCAGCACAGGTCAGGACTGCTACCGGACTTAATTTGAGTGATGAAGAATTTCTGCTGGCAGGAGAACGGATCTGGAATCTAGAGCGCCTATTTAATCTTAGAGCCGGTTTTAGTGCTCAGGATGATACCCTGCCGGCAAGGTTGCTTAATGAGCCTATGAAAGACGGGCCTCATAAAGGGAATGTTGTAAAATTAGATGTTATGATGCCTGAATATTATTCGGTACGCGGTTGGGACGAAAACGGAGTTCCTACTGGGGATAAATTAAAAGAACTCGGTTTAGATTAAAATTGGAAATGAATAATTCACATTTCTAAATGGAGAAAATGGACCGGGTCTTGATAAAATTTAAAGCTGCCATTTTTTCCTGTTTAGCAGAAAAGTGGCAGCTTTTGTTTAAGGAGGCAAGGACATGCCTGATAATGCTGCACAAATCGAAAAAGATATGACAGAAATAATAAAAACTTATCCTACTGAACAAAGATATATACTTGCTATGATGCAGGATGTACAGGGAAAGTTTAATTACCTTCCACGCAGGGGTTTAGAGATGATTGCTGAGTATACCGGGGTACCGTTTAGCAGGATATACAGTATGGCCACTTTTTATAAGGCCTTCAGCCTGATTCCTAAAGGAAGGATTAACTTTAAAGTGTGTGATGGTACTGCCTGCCACATAAAAGGATCTGCAATCATTATTGATCAGATTTATAAATACCTGGGTATTAAACCGGGAGAAACTACGGTTGATGGAGAGTTTTCAGTTGAAACTATTAACTGCCTGGGAGCTTGTGCTCTAGCCCCGGTTGTGGTAGCAAATGGAAAAGTTCACCCTAAGGTAACTTCATCAGGCATAATCAATATAATAAAGAGTTATGGGGGGGCAGCCGATGAAACCAGGGAATAGTTTTGAAGAAAAAATGATTATGGTTTGCTGCGGAACCGGCTGCTTGGCCAATGGCAGCCTGGAAATTTACCATGCCTTACAGGAGGAATTGTCCAAGAACAAGATGAGCAGCACCCAAACATTAACCAAGGCTACCGGCTGCAATGGCTGGTGTGAAAAAGGTCCTCTGGTTAAAATAATGCCTGATGATATTACCTACTGTCAGGTAAGACTTAAGGATGTTTGTGAAATAGTGGAAAAGACCGTTAATAATAGCGAGGTAATAAACCGGCTTTTATACCGGGACCCAAGGAGTAAACAGAGATTCAAATCCCATCATGACATTGATTTTTACAGGAAACAGCACAAAATAGCACTGCGCAACATAGGAGAAATCGACCCTGGTTCCATCGAAGATTATTTTTCCAGGGATGGTTACAAGGCGTTAGATAGAGTCATAAAGAGAATGAAACCCCATGAGGTTATAGAACAGATAATAGAATCAGGTCTGCGGGGGCGCGGAGGAGGAGGATTTCCTACCGGGCTAAAATGGCAAGCCTGTGCTCAAACCATGGAATTTCCACGTTATGTAATATGTAATGGAGATGAAGGTGATCCCGGAGCTTTCATGGATCGCAGTATCATGGAAGGAGATCCCCATACGGTAATTGAAGGTATGATAATCTGTGCCTATGCCATTGGAGCCACAACAGGTTTTATTTATGTTCGTGATGAATACGGATTGGCTATTACCAATCTTAATAAGGCCATTGATGCTGCTCAAAGCCATGGTTACCTGGGCAGAAACATCTTGGGCAGTGATATATCTTTTAACATTGAAATAGTAAGGGGTGGGGGAGCATTTGTATGTGGTGAGGAAACTGCATTAATGGCATCAATTGAAGGAAATGTTGGTGAACCACGTGATAAATATGTTTTTCCAACCGAAAAAGGACTCTGGGGAAAGCCTACAGTTATTAATAATGTAGAAACCTGGGCTAATATTCCAGTAATAGTTAATAAAGGAGCAGAGGCTTTTGCATCTATTGGGACCAAAGACAGCAAAGGAACTAAAGTATTCTCCCTGGTAGGGAAAGTAAATAATACCGGTCTGGTTGAAGTCCCCATGGGGACTACTTTAAGGGAAATAATATTTGAAATCGGCGGCGGCATAGTAAATAACCGCCGGTTTAAAGCAGTTCAGACTGGAGGACCTTCTGGAGGCTGTATTCCAGAAAGCCTGCTGGATCTGCCGGTAGATTTTGATTCTCTTACCGAAGCAGGCTCTATGATGGGATCGGGCGGAATTATTGTTATGGATGAACGGACCTGTATGGTGGAAGTGGCACGGTATTATATTAATTTTCTGGCCGGTGAATCCTGTGGAAAATGTATACCCTGCCGTGAAGGGCTCAGATCGCTTTTAGAGATATTGACCCGTATATGTGAAGGCCAAGGAGAACTTGCTGATCTTGATTTATTGGAAGATATAAGTGAAACTATGCAGCTGGCATCTTTATGTGCCCTGGGACGTACCGCACCTAATCCGGTGCTCTCTACCCTGCGTTATTTTAAAGAAGAGTACCTGGCTCATATAGTTGAAAAACGGTGTCCAGCAGGGGTATGCAGGAAGATAACAGATTTTTATATTGACGCTGAGGCCTGTACCGGGTGTGGATTATGTGCCAAAAACTGCCCGGCCGATGCCATTATTGGCGAAACAAAGGAAGCACATGTTATTGACCAGGATAAATGTATTAGATGTGGTGAATGCATAAACAACTGTAAATTCAATGCAGTTAAGATTAAATAGGAGGGGTGGGAGATGATAATAACCATTGACAACCAACCGGTGGAGGTATCTCCTGGAGAGACTATATTAACAGCAGCTAGAAGGGCAGACATCAATATCCCCACCCTTTGTTATCACGAGGCTTTTGGAGGGCAGGGAATATGCAGGATGTGCATGGTGGAAGTTAAAAGTAGAGATGCTACTCGTTTAGTAGCTTCGTGCACCTATCCGGTAACTGAAGAAATCGAGGTTAGAACTTCAACCCCGGCTATTGAGAAGATCAGGTGCAATATTATTATGCTCTTGTATAAACAGGCTGCCGGCAGTCAATTAATAAGTGAGCTGTACCATGAATACGAGTGCACAGGTAACCCATTGGCGGTTGATCACCAGGAACGCTGTATTTTATGCCAGCTGTGTGTGAAGGCCTGTGAAGAGCTGGGTACCAGTGCTATATCTGCTGTTTTGAGGGGAACTGAAAAGCGTATAAGTACTCCTTATGATGAACCTGCACTGGCCTGTATAGGTTGTAAAGCATGTGCTGAGATCTGTCCTACCGGGGCTATTGAGGTAACTGAAACTAAAAATCAGCGGGTTATATGGAATAAGACCTTTGAACTAATCAAATGTGAGCACTGTGGAAATACTATTGGCACTGTTGAACAGCTGCGATACCTGGATGATAAACTACAGATAAATAAAAAAGAATTAAAACTCTGTGAAAACTGCAGGAAAAAGGTACTGGCAGAAAAACTGGCTCAATATACAGAATAAAGAAAGTGATGCGACAGGGGACGGGTAGACACAAGGGGACGGTTCTCCTGTGTCAATAGAAACGGCGCGCCCATGGGCGCACGTTCTATTGACACAGGAGAACCGTCCCCTTGTGTCTACCCGTCCCCTGCCGCATCACTTTCTTCTATGGCTAAAGTTTTAATGTAGTGGTATAATATCCATTATAAAATAAGAATAGATTTTCCGGGGGTGCCGAAAGGCTGAGAGACAATTAATTGTCAACCCTTAGTAACCTGATCTGGGTAATGCCAGCGGAGGGAGGTATAAAATAAATAGTATTTTAAACACTCTCTTTGGTGAGAGTGTTTTATTTTTGGTATGGGTCTCTAAAGATAGAGAGGAAGATAAGAATGAAAAAAAAAGATTTTGTTAAACAGGAAGTAATGGTTAAAAAGGTTCTTACTATCGCGGGATCAGATTCTTCAGCAGGAGCAGGAATACAGGCAGATATAAAGACCTTTGCAGCTTTAGGTGTTTACGGGAACAGTGTGATAACTGCAATAACGGCTCAGAATACCCTGGGAGTTGATGATGTATTTGCAATCACTCCTGAATCTGTCGGCAAGCAGATAGATGCAGTTATAAAAGATGTTGGTGCTGATTCGGTAAAAACTGGGATGTTATATACTAAGGAAATTATTGAAGTTGTAGCTGACAGGCTTAATTTCTATTCAATTCCTTACCTTGTTATAGATCCGGTAATGGTTTCCAGCAGTGGAAGCAGGCTTCTTAACCCGGATGCTGAGCAAATACTTGGGGAGAAGCTTTTGCCCCTGGCTGCTCTGGTTACCCCCAATGTGGATGAGGCTTCAGTTCTGTGTGGTTTTTCTATAAAAAATGAAAAGGATATCTATAGAG
>CAYZYO010000019.1:0-5967 GCA_964482585.1 uncultured Syntrophomonadaceae bacterium
TGTCTTCTGATTCAATCAGTTTTTGTTCCCATTTTTCAATCTCCAGGTCGAGCCTGCTTAACCTATTGCCAATAAAACTGTTATCTACTGTAATGAAACTCGATTCCTGGCCTGCTTTATTTGATAAATAAGTTATCCCGAACCCTACAGCATCATAGAGATAATTGGCTATGCCTTTGTTCCCGTCTATTTCACCACTGCTGGCAAACAGCGCCTTAACCCCTTCCGGGTCCTCGCTTAAAGCCTCTCTCAGGGTTGTTTCGTCTATATACAGCTGCCCGTTATCATCCCACATGCGGGTGGAAATACCTATACTGCTCAATGTTTTGTACTGTCCCTGCACCCCGCCAACTACCCTTGACATTGCGGTTCTTATTTTGTTTACTATTGTATTTAATTGCGAGTCACCACGCAGAATACCGCTTTTTGCCCTGGCTTCCCAGAGTTCTATTTCGGTTTCGCTCATTTCTTTCTTCTGGGCATCGGTCAATGGCGAATAATCATAGTGCTTTTTTTCCTGTATTTTGGTATACAGGTTTTCCATAATGCTGTTATAGGATTCTATAAGCCCGGTTATGGATTCGACTATGGTTTCCACATCCCGGGAAACAACAACTGTGGAGCTGCCCTCAGCCTGCAGATCCAGATTCAGCCCATTGACAGTCATGGTGTTGGAGGAAGACTCCAAATTGGCTGCATCACCGATACTGATAGAAGCATTTTGCCCATTATAATCAGACCCTTCATCCAGGTTGAGTCCTAAGATTGAGTTGTTGACACCCTTGGCCAAAAGGTTGGCTTCATCCGCAGAAACCGTAATCTCGGCCTCGCTGCCGGTTGAATTAGTAGCCAGGAAAAACCGGTTGTAGTTGGTATCATAGCTGGCGGTAACACCTAAACCGGCACTGTTTATTTTGGACACGACAGTAAAGATGGTATCTTCACCAAGGTTGAATTCCAATTCGTTACCGTTAATGGCAACTGAAACCGTATCTGTCTCCACAAATCCCCGCACACCAAATTCGGAAAACTGCTCATACAATGAACGGTTATTCCCTTCTTCATCCTGCGCACCTGCAAGTTCTGCGGTACTCCCCTTGGTTACCCCTGATGCCAGGCTGTTCACGGTAATAGAATAGGTCCCTTCTGCTGTACTGGCTCCAGCGGTTACGTTAACAACATCTCCAGCCGATGAAGCAGCGGTTTTAAGATTAAATGCAGACTGCAGCTTCATATCAAAAACTTCATCGCGGAAGCTGAATAGTGCACTGTTTAGAGACCGGTAGTCTTCCTGCTGCCACTTGAGAATCTGCTTTTCCTGTTCCAGCTTGTCCAGGGGAATCCTTTTAGCAGCCATATAGTCTTTGATAATTGCATCCATATCCATCCCGCTGGCCAGTCCCCCGACCCTCATAACCGTCATTAAGATTCCCTCCTTTTATATCTTCTCATCGATAAACAGCCCGACCAGTTCCCACATCCTGGCAACCATATCCAGGATCTTTTCTGGTGGTATCTCCCGGATTACTTCATCTGTTGCTTCATCTATTACCTTGACCATAATTTCTTTGGTATCTTCATGAATGGAAAATTCGAAGCGGGTATAAGTAACACCGAGTGATTTATTGGCTTTCTCAATGGCATCGATTATCTGCTGCTCTCCCGGCTGTATATTACCCTTATTATCGACCTGATTTCCTCCCTGCCCTTGTGCAATACTATCATTCTTACCCTGCTGTGATTTATCCCGGTTTATGTCACCTGCTAAAGGCCGCTTGGAAAGCGGTTGTATGTTTTCAACTGCAGTTACTTTCATTCCCCTTCTCCCTCCTTTGTCGAAAATACTTCTTCTATATCTAAAGCAGAAACATGAATACTTCCTGCCTCCAGGTTTTCATTCTTTACTGCTTCCACTATTTCTTCTCTTATTATCGATACATCTTTTCCGGCAATAATACCCAATTTTACCCGGTTTCCTTCTACTGCCAATACCTTTATGGTAATGTCCCCGGCGATAACGATTCCCTCATTGATTTTTCTGGTAAGAACAAGCATTTTTTAACCTCCACTACTGACCTTGGACAAATAACTGCCGGCAAGGGGGTGTTTGACAGCGGCATCCTCTTTTTCAATGATTATCTGCTTGCCCTTTCTCTTCCTCCAATTTATTATTATGGGGCCTACCAGATTGGTGGTGGCAGCTTTTAACCCGGTTTCGGGAACGGTTACTGTTGTATAGATGAGCACATCCCCCGGTTTTTCTATTCCCAGTTCATCAATCAGAGGACCGTCAAGCTCTACATAATAGTCTTTTTTTATAATAAATGGGTCTAGGAGCAAGAATTTGATTTCCGGTTTTTCCACCGGCTGCAGCCATTTGAAAAAAGGGGCTGCTGCTATATCCAGCAGTACAAACCGGGTCAGGCTTTCAAACGCGAATAAGCCTGAAGCAAAATAAAGGATGTTGTTTTCGTCAACCGGTATTTCTTTTAACCTCTCATTATTTATAAACATTTTTACCCCTCCCCGGTTATTTTAAGAAGTCTATTAAGCTGGGCTGGATAACTTTAGCCCCCGTTGCCAGTGCTGCCTGGTAAACTGTTTCCTGGGCACTATAATTAATTGCTGCCTCTTCATATTCAACATAACCCAGCCTGCCAATAAGGGTGTTTAAATGCAGTTCATAGGTAGAAGACCTCTCCTGCAATGAGGTTAACCTTTTGCTCTTGGCTCCAGTGATAGCCCTTTCAGATAAGATATTATCTATTAGTTTATCTATTTTTCCTATAGATGCCCCGACTTCATTTTTGTTTCCCGCTTCCAAACTCTGTCTCAAGCCTATCATAACGTTAAAAACCACATTAACCTCCGGGCTGCCCCCGGCATTGGTATGGAAGGTTAATCCTCCGCCAGCAATATCCATCACTACTCCGGTTTCAACTTCAAACTGCAGGCTGTATGTTTTATCAAGTAAACTTTCATTAAAACTTTCATCTATAAACTGGACTTCATTAATGCTATTATTATCTCTACCGGTTATTTTAAAAGGAGGAGCTGTGGTTTTGCTCCCGCCAAAGATATACCTGCCGGCATAATTGGTATTGCCTATTCCAACCATTTCTTCAATAAGTTCATTTACCTCATTAGATAATGCCACCATAGATTGTTCCGGAAGGGTTCCATTGGAACCGTAAACTGCCAATTCCCTGACCCGCTGTAAAACATCTCCGGCCAGTTCCAGGGCCCCATCAGTAGTTTCCAGCCAGCCAACTGCATCCTGCATGTTTTGGCGATACTGTTCCTGGGCTTTTAACTCTGATTTCGCCGCAAGCAGCCTGGCAGTTGCTACCGGGTCATCAGAAGGCCGGTTAATCCGTTCTCCTGATGCCAGCTGTTTTTGGTATTTCCCCAATCTTGAAAAATTAGTATTTATGGTATTTATTACTGATTCGGTTAACATCCGGTTAGTAACCCGCATTTACTCCACCTACCTTATTAATCCATTTACAACGGTATTTAAAAGCTCATCCATCACACTGATTACCCTGGCATTAGCATTGAATGCATGCTGAAAATTGACCATGTGCGCCATTTCTTCGTCCAGGTTTACCCCCATTAAGGATTCCCTGCGATTTTTCACCTGGGTTAATAGACTATTCTGGTTGGTAACCATCCTCTGGGACTGATTGGTTGCTACCCCCAGCTCGGCTATCATGTCTTTGTAGAAATTGCCCAGGGTAGTACCATTGATTAGATTGGCATCCTGTAACTGCGCAATCTCCAAAGCTATTTCCCCATTGCCCTCAGAAAAACTACCATCTTCATCTGCAGCTGCGGCTATATTGGATACATCATCGACAATATCCGGGTTAACATAAATATTGGCTGCACTTAAACCGCTGGAGAAAGGATCATCCCAATCAATTGCCGATAAATCAATCTCGATGCCGTCATCATTTAGAAACACAAAAAAGTCCCCCCCTGCATCTCCATTAAGGGTTTTCCCGGTTGTATGAATACCATTTACCGCTTCGGCCAGGCTGACCGCCAGGGCATCCAGTTTATTAATATAGTGCTGAACTGATCCGGTTATATCCTCTTCTCCCCCTGCTTTATTAAAACCGGCAATCATGCCATCGGTAATACTGATTTCTTCCCCTTCGATTACGTATTTGCCGCCATCTTTTATAATTTCCTTAGCACCTTCATCATCTACAATAACTGTATCTCCTATTGTTATTTTTACAGCACCTGTGGGATTACCGTCCTCATCACATATATATTCCGTTGTGATGTTTGCTATCTGGGCCAGTTCATCGAATGCCAGATCCCTTTTATCTAAAAGGTCATTAGGGTTTTCCCCGGTTATATTGATCTTGACTATCTGTTCATTCAGGCTGGCTATTCTCTCGGCCAGGGTGTTTATCCCGGTTACGGTTATTGCCGTCTGGGACTGGATATCATTTTTTATATCGGTTAATTGCTGCCGCATATGGTGGAAAACATCGGTTAGGGCAACTGAGGTCTCTTTTAAGGTGGTCCGTATTGGTGAACTCTCGGCGTATTTGGCGACCTCCTGCCAGCCATTCCAGAATTCGCCCATAAGTTCATTGAATCCGGTTTCAGTGGGCTCCATAAATATAAGTTCTACCTGTTCCAGGTTATCCCTTATCGCTTCCCATTTGCCCAGGGTTGATAATTCCTGCCGCACCTGGTAATCCAAAAAGGTATCTCTCATTCTTTTTACCTGAGCGACATCTACCCCGCTTCCCAGCTGTCCTGCACCAGGCATCAAGCCGGGCACCGGGATGCTGGTCTCCATGTCTACCCTCTGCCGGGAATAACCCCCGGTATTGGCATTGGCAATATTATGAGAAGCAACCGTCAATGCCGTCTGCTGGGCCATCATCCCCTTAAGTGCTATATTAATACCGAAGAAAAGACCTCCACTCAATTTTCTCCCTCCCTACCTGTAGTCTATATGCTCTTATCTATATTCCCTATCCTGACCGCCCGGTTCACTTTTCCTGACTTACTGTATATGCCGGGGTTTCGGCTGTGAAGAAATGCCAGTATCCGGTTAACATACACTAAACTCTGTTTTAATAATAGTGAATTATGCTCCTGGGCTTCTTGGAGCTGCTGATGGTTTTTCCTTATCTCAAAGGCCAGTCTTTCCAATTTTTCTTGTTCATCAATACTTATCTGGCAAAACAAATCGTCCAAGTAGTCTATCTCCAGCCCGGTTTTTAGCGAATATTCCTCTAGTAATTTCCTGCGTTTCTGCTCCATTAAGGCCATCTGCCTGCCCTTTTCTTCCTGCCTGCCGGTAATCATTACTATTGCCTTAATATCGTCATTTATCAGTGCCGGTGATAGTTCATCAGCTATATCAATCAGTTCTTCTAAGGTGTTTTTCTGTTCCTCTAATACCTTCAGCATTTCTGCTATATCTAGTACCATTATGGCAGCCCCCTGTTCTATTCTTCAGACAGCATTTTAGCAGCCACCTTGTCAGCCGGTATGTTATAAACCCCATTGTCGATCTGTTCTATAATCCGGGCTACTTTCTCTTTTCTAATATCGGGCAGTTTTTCTGTCTCTTTTACCAGCCTCTTTATCTCCCTGGCCTTTTCCGACAGCTCCAGGCTGTCTTTGGCCGCAGCATTTTTGTCCGGGCTTTTTTCTAATGGCTGAGTTTTATCCTGATATATTTTGTAGAGGTTCCCCAAATAGGCTGGAGGGTTATCATTTATCTTCATTTTTTTCACCCTTTGCAGATGTTTTTGGTTCTATCTTTATTTATTATTATGTTATCTCCTTATTCTCTTTTTCGTACTTTTCGTTTGTTTTTTTAGTC
This sequence comes from uncultured Syntrophomonadaceae bacterium, assembly GCA_964482585.1. Lineage (GTDB taxonomy): Bacteria > Bacillota > Syntrophomonadia > Syntrophomonadales > Syntrophomonadaceae > CAYZYO01. The sequence continues at coordinate 5,861 of CAYZYO010000019.1, forward strand.
TTTATAATTTTTTTACTAGTATTTCTTTTTTTTCAATTACACAAAAGACCAGGTTTTCCTTTAGGCATTTAACTTGAGGAAGCTGGAGCTTCCCTACCGGCTGCCTG
>CAYZYO010000019.1:6067-9192 GCA_964482585.1 uncultured Syntrophomonadaceae bacterium
CAGCCGGAATAACTAGTTGGGAGTTTGCTAAACTTAAAACTCACCTTTTTCCGTGGTTCAGGAAGACAGCCGGGGGCGGCGGAGACTAAAGTCTCCTCTACCCTGGCCAGGGCCAGGGCTCTACCCGGGCTCGGGGCTTTGGGATCTAATAGTATTAAATAAGTAATTGTGCAAAATCCCCGGTTGGATATTATATATTTGCTTGATATTACTATCGGCTGATTTTTTCTAGATTTTAGTCAAAAATGAAACATCTTTACCCAGTAGTCCTGTTATTTACCAATTGTATGATAGTTTCACCCATTTCTGATAGGGGAACTATTTTATCCACTACCCCTGCTTCTACGGCTGATTTCGGCATACCGTAAACTACACAGGAATCCTTGTCCTGGGCAAGTACCGCGGCTTTCCGGGCTTTTATTTCCTGGAGCCCTCTGGTTCCATCATTTCCCATCCCGGTTAAAATAACTGCCAGGCAGTTTCCTCCATATACATTGGCAAGTGATTCAAACATTACATCAACTGAGGGTTTATATAGATTGCTGCCAGGAGAATCTGCTGTTATCTTAACCACAACTGTTCTTCCCCGGCGTTTAAACTGCATTTGGTATCCTGCCGGCGCTATCAGAACCCTGCCCGGTTCAATCCTATCGCCCTCAGCCGCTTCTTTGACCTCCAGGGCACAAAGCTCATTCAGGCGGGCAGCAAAGGGGCCGGTGAAACCCCTGGGCATATGCTGGGCTGCAACTATTCCTATCGGGAAATCAACCGGCAGCCGGGTTAATATTGTTTGCAGGGCCGGAGGGCCTCCAGTAGAACTGCCTATGGCCAAAATTTTTGGTGGATAAAATATTTTTACCGGCCTTTTATCGGTATCCGGTCTGCCTTTTAAAGCAGCTGATGGTCTATTGATTTCTGCCCTGGCGGCAATCTTTATTTTGCGGGGCAGTTCCTCGGCCAGCAGTTCCATACCCTGTTTTCCTTCCGGTTTGGCTACAAAATCCACCGCACCGAGTTCCAGGGCAGCCATGGTCTGCCTGGCCCCAGCTACGGTATGCGCACTCAGCATTACAACCGGGACCGGTTCTTCCGACATCAGTTTTTGTAGTGTTTCCAGGCCATCCATTTCCGGCATCTCAATATCCATAGTCACAACATCGGGTTTTAATCGGGAAATCTTCTCTAAGGCATCTCTGCCATTGCGGGCATATCCAATTACTTCAATCCCGGGATCGTCTTCAAGCATGGAAATGATAACCCGGCGCATAAATGCTGAATCATCTACAACAATTAATTTAATCGACATACTTCACAATCCTTTATCTATATTTCATCACTGTTAAATAACATGTCCATCCTTTTTTATAACAGTAGGTTGCTGCTTCTAAAACGGGGGCTAAGAAGTTGCTATTGATCCACTGCGAAAAGTAGTGTTTACGCATTATGTACCATAAAGGATATGCCGCAGAGGAGGCTTCAATCTCTGAACAGCCGGAAGTCAGGGTGTCAGGGCTGAAGTCTCCTCTACAGATGCAAGGGTTCTGATAACTACAGTTAGCAAAATCCTTATATTTATAATGCGAAGGTTTAAATCTGGAAAATGAGGTAAAAATATCATTTTTGCAATTATTTCACTTTTTCGTCTCCGGATATTTTATTTAAGGTTTTAGAAAGCTGTTCTTCATCTTGTAAATTAATAAGTTTTTCCAGATTCAAGATAATAATTATCCCGTCTTCACTTTTACCAAACCCCTGAACATATTCCAGTTTAGATAATACCCTGCTTGCCGGAATAATATTTTCTGAAGGAATTGCAACTACTTGACTAACGGCATCTGCTGTAAGTACCAGGGTTCTATTAGAGGTTTTTACAATAATAAAATCTTCACCAGACCTGGTGTTTATTTCCGGCAGAGAAAACTGCCTGCGCAAGCTTAAAACCGGAATAATTCCGCCGCGGAAATTGATGACCCCGGTTATGTTTTCTGGAGCATCAGGAAGATCGGTAGTCTCAACTGCACGGATAATTCTTTCTACAACACCGATTTTTACAGCTAACACCTGTTCATCAACAGTAAAAAGAAGATAGCGATCAGTATCCTGCACTAAAAAGCCTCCTTTCTTCAACTAAGTTTTTTATTTTCAGAATCTTGTTCCTTTACGGTTTTAGTTTATTCCGCGATATATTTATGGTATACGCTGTATACAGTTTTCTTCTCCACATGCAGAAGAAACCTCCACCCGGGAGACTTCCAACCCGTATAGCAGAGACTTCAGTCTCCAGCCTGTCAAGTATTCACGTATCCGGGCAGGGGACCGAAGTCCCCTCTACTTGGTTCAGAGCAATATGGTTTTACACAATATTTCTTTATATTACTGAAATTTGTGATTTGCATTAGTAATCCTGCTAAATATATTATCGTTAATTTAAACACAAATTTTAATTATGCCTACGATTTTAAATTTGCCGTTTTTTTGTTGCGATAATAAGGCATTGATTTAGTGTTCTTATTGCTGGGAGAAGGGTTTGGGGGAGTTTTCAGCTTCTTTAGCAGTCAAGGCAGGTTTTTTGTCTTTTGGGGGGACAAACTCTTATTTTGATGGGGAATTAAAATAATCCCTCGTGAATTAATCTTATTTTTTGTTCCCGGTGCAATTGTTTAATTGCATATTCCTTTTTTTGGGCTTCTTCCCTGGTTATACACTCTGCACAATACTTTAATGTGACTGGATATCTGGACCGGGTGTATTTTGCACCTTTACCACAATTATGCTGTTTAATTCTTTTTTCTATATCGGTTGTCCATCCTGTATAAAGGGTACCATCTTTACACTCGACAATATATACATAATGCATATAATATACCTCTTGCTGTTTTATTTTAATATTTCCCCGTTTCAAAAAGGCAAAAGAGCCATGCAGCTCGGAAATTCCGCTGAATATCAAGTAAAAGCAAAGGAAATTTATATCCATTTCCGGGTGCTTAAGAGACATTATACTTAAGAAGGCTGCATAATTCAAAAATCGGCAGTATCCTTTTGGCTTTCGCAGGGAAATTTCAGGCGGAGACTGAAGTCTCCTCTACAGGGGTACGGGAGAGATGGATGGCCAATTCCTGCCATAC
>CAYZYO010000019.1:9426-25531 GCA_964482585.1 uncultured Syntrophomonadaceae bacterium
GATGGCCAATTCCTGCCATACCCTTCAGCCGGAGACTGAAGTCTCCTCTACAGGGGTACAGGAGAGATGGATGGCCAATTCCTGCCATACCCTTCAGCCGGAGACTGAAGTCTCCTCTACAGGGTGGGGGGATGGAGAAACAGTAATCTACCGTTTTAAGATTTTCGCCTTTTGGGAATCATATTCCTCCTGGGTTATATATTCTTTTTCCAACAGCTGAGCCAGTTTAAGAAGTTCATCGGCGACATAACTGCTGTCGGTATCTTTTTCAGGCGGAGCATTTTGGCCGTATTCTTTGTCTTTGGCAACCAAATAACTTAATAAACTTTGCCAGTAGACTGCGTTCTCCAGCGCATTCAAATATATTGAATTGTTTTTCTCAACCGGTCTATCTACTTCCATAAATTTAATTAAATGTCTGCTGTTTTTATCATCATTTATAATAATACAAATCTCTACCGTCTTTACCTTCTGTTTTTGACTTCGTTTAATACCTGTATTTACTTTATCCTGGCTTGCTTTAGATATATCCGGATTAGTTATTCCATCTTCCAGTATCTGCACTTCCATGATATCGTTAAAATTATAGATTTTGGTTTCCTGCTCAAGTTTATCTGCCACCGGATTTTCTATATTAGCAACACCATAAACCAGGCATAATTTACCCCTGGCTTCATCTACAGCTATACCTGAATCACCTTTGTTTGTCAGGTAGGTTTGGGAAGGAGCCAGGTTATCTATATTATCCAGGATTTCTGAGAAACTTTTTTCTGATAATGATTTCGTAGCCCTGGACAACCAGGATGCTACCGCATAAACTACCCCACAGGTTACTAATATTCCAATAATTATCTCCATTAAATATCCCACACCCCTTTTTTCTCTAGTTCATGATTGATTCCACTGTGATAAAACTTGATTCTTATATCGTAGTAGAAGATACTTCAGTATCCCCTATATACCGTTATTATCTGACCGGACGGAGACAGAAGTCTCCTCTATTCTTTCCAACTTTCCAACTACTTTTTGCAGTATAATCACGATTCCCTTTTTTATACTTTTATCATCTAATTAGAGTTTCTCCAGATAGCCCTTCATAATCTCCAGCTCCTCCGCAGCCAGTTTCTTCAATTTAGCCACCGCTATTTCTACAACCTCTAGACTTTCCCCTTCTAATTCTTCTCTGAGGAGTTTTTCGAATGGAATAATACTTATTCTTGATACTGCTTCTGCAGCATCAATCTGGGCAAAAAAACCGTTAAAAAGAGTCATTAATCTAGAAAAATACGCTTCTACCCAGTTTTCAATTTGTTCCTCATCCATTATTCCATTAGTAAAATTAAACTTTTTAGTCTGGTACATCTTTGAGCCCCCTTATCCATGCCGTTTTTTAAGCAACTGCCTTTAAAACAGTTTCCAGTGCCAATCCCCCAGAGTCGGAGACTGAAGTCTCCTCTACGTTATAAGATTTCGGTTGTATTTCTCTGGAGGCTGTAAACCTTTTAGAATAACCTTTGTGTAATGCAGATACTTATCTTTCTCAAAATATTATATCATCTATAAGACAACTCTTCTGAAATAAAGGGATAATAAATCTGTGTTAACCAGTTTTCATCCGTGGTTAATTAACAAAAGGTAACTCCACTGCAAAAGGTAGTATTTATACATCATTATATAGTTGGAAAATTGAAAAACACCCGTATCTTTGTAGGGGAGACTTCTGCCTCCCCTAAATACCGTTTTATGTATGCCAGAGACCTGTATTTTAAAGCCTTTCTAAATGTTTAGCACCTTAACCTTTTTAATAAAAGATCGACAGCTCTCTGCCATTATTTCCAGGTCGGTTTTACTGTAGGGAACCACCTCTTCATAACCGGGGTCAAGTGTATGCTGCGGATTAAACTGCTGCAGGGAATAGGTTTTGGCTCCCATAAGATATCTGGCTATCTGGATTATGTCTTCAGGAGTGTGCAGACCCCTGACCACTGTTGTTCTGAATTCAATTTCAATAGGCGCCCTTTTTAGCAGATAAATCGAATTAAGCAGATTTAAAAAGTCCTCGGAGCTTATTTTTCCGGCTGCTTTTAAGTATTTGCTGTATTCCAGGGGTGCCTTTACATCCATAGCAATGTAATCTAATAATCCCTCTTTAATCAGCTCTTCCAGCATTAATGGATTAGTTCCATTGGTATCGAGCTTTACCAGTAATCCCTGGTTTTTTAACTGCTGGCACATTCCGGGAAGTTTACTGTTTAATGTCGGCTCACCACCGCTTATAACCACGGCATCTATAAATCCCCGGCGTTCTTCAAGAAATTTCATTAATTCTTCTGTTGAGAGATACGACTGATCTGCCTTTCCCGGTTTTATTAATAAATGACCATTATGGCAGTATGGACAGCGAAAATTACACCCCCGGGTAAATAGTACTGTAGCTATTTGTCCCGGGTAATCTACCAGGCTCTGTTTAATAATTCCACCAAAATCCATTTATTGCTCCTGTTCTTTTTAATCATCCCACATTATATGTCTGCCGGTTTTTAAATTCCTGCTGTTTGCCTTCGTTCCACTGGTCAACCGGGCGCAGGTAGCCAACTACCCTTGAATATACCTCACAGGAGGTTTTTATACCTGAAGCCTGGCAGGTGGGGCAAAGAAAATGCTCGCCGGTAATATACCCGTGCTGGGGACAAATACTAAAAGTAGGTGAAATATAAAAATACGGCATAGTAAACAGCTCACAGGCTTTTTTAATCAATCTTTTTACGGAATCATTATCAGGCAGGGCCTCACCTAAGAATATATGGAAAGTAGTACCTCCAGTATACATGCTCTGCAGGGGATCCTGCAGTTTCATGGATTTAAACAAGTCATCAGTGTAGCCCACCGGCAGATGAGTAGAATTGGTGTAAAAAGGCTCTACTCCCTGGCTTTTTGCTTCATCATTATTAGCAACAATGATATCCGGAAATCTTACCCGGTCTTTCCTGGGCATGCTGTAACTTACACCTTCAGCCGGTGTTGCTTCGAGGTTGTAGAGGTTTCCCGTTTCCTCCTGGTAAGATAATATCCGGGTTCTCATAAATTCTAATACCTCAAGCACAAAAGCGTGTCCCTCATCAGATCCAATATCCTGCCCCAGGAAATTCAAGCAGGATTCATTCATCCCCACCAGTCCAATAGTGGAAAAATGGTTTATCCAGTGCTGCCCTGTGGCCTGTTTTACCCCCCTCAGGTAAAACTGGGAATAAGGATATAACCCTGATTCAGTCAGGTTTTCTAAAACCTTGCGCTTTATTTCCAGGCTGTCTCTAGCCAGATCCATAACCTCGGTCAGCTTCATAAAGTAATCCTCCCGGTCATCTGCTTGATAACCTATACAGGGCATATTTATAGTGACTACCCCAATAGAACCGGTAAGCGGGTTAGATCCGAACAACCCCCCGCCGCGTTTTCTCAGTTCCCGGTTGTCTAAGCGCAGCCGGCAGCACATGCTTCTGGCATCTTCCGGGTCCATATCGGAATTAATATAGTTGGAAAAGCCCGGTATGCCATATTTAGCCGTCATTTCCCAGATCTTATTATATTCGGGTTTGTCCCAATCAAAGTCGGTGGTAATATTGTAAGTCGGTATGGGGAAGGTAAAGACCCTTTCTTCAGCATCACCCTCCATCATAACTTCAGCAAAGGCTTTATTAAGGATGTCCATCTGCTCCTGGAACTCTTTATAGGTCTTGTCCATTAACCTGCCGCCGATGATTGCCGGCTCATCCTGCATATGTTTAGGCACCTTCAGGTCCATGGTTATGTTGGTAAAGGGCGTATTACCAGTAATGAATACTTTCCCGTTACGCCTGGCTATTACGGTTTCATTATCTGTATTAGGACACCAGATTATTCCTTTATATTCAACCTTCTCAACCTTATTTATATAGGTATCCTTATGCCTGATAACCCTGATAATAAATCGATCTTTTACCGATAGTTCATTATCCGGCTTCCTGACCAGAACAGTAGCCCCATATCCAGCATTGACAATTACCTGCAGTAACTGGTCTTTGATTACCTCGGAGGTGGTAGTAATTTTGCAATTTTCACAGCCGTCTCCCTTAATGTAGGTTTCTAGAAAAATCCTGGAGGATTCTGCATCTGCATTTAAAATGGTCTCGGGAATAAACTTGATTCCGCGTTTTTTATCGGTCCCGAAGATTTCAAATACCCTCCTGGTACTATCTGCATTGAATCTAATTACATTACATTCCTCTCCCAGCCCCTCTTGCGTACGTTCAGTGTAATGCAAGCCAAGCTCACCGCACAATTCGACTATTTCCCGGTAATGTTGAGGGCTTTTAATTTTAGACTGGTAGATGCTGATTCTGCCATCACCTCTGCCACTGGTATCAAGCGACCCCTCAGATACTATCCAGGCAATCAGCTTAATAACATCTTCCGGCATATCGGTCTCACCTTTAACATTCCCCTCACTCCCTACCGGAACGATGAACGGGGATTTTAGCTTCAGCACATCTTCAATTTTTTCAAGGATATAGTCCGGGGAGTTAAATTTCTTTCTGACTACACGGTGTTCCGGGGAAATCAACTGGTCGCTGATGCGGTTTTTCAGGTTATACATAATTCCCTGGTATTCCCTGGCAAAGAGTTTTTTTACCGGCAGGTATTCGACGAATCCTTTTTCTACATTAAATGTCGCTATTATATCTCCTGCCTGCAGCTCATGGTGTTTTTTCCAACCGTTTACTCCCAGAATTTCTGTATCCTCAGACATACATTGAAAACCCACCCGGGTAGGAACATTAATATTAAATATGAATTCCTGAAGAGACTGTTTCACCTGTTTATAGTCTAGATTATCATAATAAATAAATGGAGCCAGTAAGGTATCAAAATTAGAAAAGGCCTGGGCCCCGGCGGCTTCTCCCTGCAGGGTATAGAAGAAATTAACTATCTGCCCTAACACCGCCCGGAAATGCTTGGCCGGTTTGCTGACTACTTTTCCCCGGGCACCTTTGAATCCTTCCCGTAAAAGGTCCTGCAGATCCCAGCCTACACAGTAAACCGCCAGAATACCCAGGTCGTGGATGTGAAAATCCCCTGCCTCCTGGGCCTCTTTCATCTGGGGAGTATAGATCTGGTTAAGCCAGTACTGGCTGGTCACAATAGAGGAAACATGAAAATTCATTCCCTGCAGGCTGAAGTTCATATTGGAGTTCTCTTTTACCCGCCAGTCGCTCCTGTCCAGATAATTCTTGATTATTTCGTTGTTTTCTAATAGCTGTTTGCTGTCTCTTATGTTCTCATGCTGTTTACGGTATAGTATGTAGGCCTTGGCTGTTTTATAGTGGCCATTTTTAACCAGGACTCTTTCCACCAGATCCTGAATATCTTCAACTGATAATACTTCAAAACTATCCATTGACTGGTATTCTGCAAGCTCAACGACCTTATCGGCTAAAACTTCTGCTTTCTGCCGATTTCTTCCCCCTACCGCCCTGGCAGCTTTAAAGATTGCTTCAACAATCTTTTCCTTTTCAAAGGCTACTATCCGCCCATCTCTTTTTTTAATCTGAGTGATATTCATAGATAGATATATCTCCCTTCAATAAATACTATATATAGTCTATCATCAAATATAGCATACCATATATAGTGTTTATTTGTAATACTATATGCTTTTTTTATAGGGATTTTAGATTCGAGGTTTTGACCTTAATCCTTTAACCCTTAAATGAGAATTCTGCATAAGCCATCCCTGTCTTCAGGATGACAGTGAAGCCGGAGACTGAAGTCTCCTCTACGGGGGTTGTGGGTTTTTCGTTTGCCCTTTTCAATCTTGGTTGGTTCTACAGTGGGCCTGAAATCTCCCCCCCCCTACGCTTTTGCTGTCTTTTCCCTCTGGAGACTGTAGTCTCATCTACGAGTGCAGGGTTGCAATTGTATAGAAAAGGCTGTTATACAAAATCCTTAAATAAAGTTCAGTTGCTATTATAATATTTTTATATCTTGATTGCACGAGAAAAACCTTAATTATTGAACATGTATAGGAGATGTTTTGTACCCGTAGGGAAGACACCCCGGCTGCCCGGTATTTTACTCCTCAGTAAAAAGGTGCTGCCACTGCAAAAAAAAAGTAGTATTTATCCACTATAAACCTTAAAGGAGGCTTTATTCTCCATTAATACCATTATTATCTGGTTGGCCGGAGACTGAAGTCTCCTCACGAGGATGCCGGGGATTACGGGGGCTTAAGACTGCAGAGCAGGTGTGAAATCTACATAACTGCCGCCATTATTGCTTTATGGGCATGCAGGCGGTTTTCCGCTTCATCAAATACTGCCGATTGTGGCCCATCCATTACTTCATCAGTGATTTCTTTTCCCCTTTTTGCCGGCAGACAGTGGAGGACTATCGCATTTTTTTGGGCACGGTTCATCAGTTTGCTGTTAACCTGGTATTTCAGGAATTTTTGTTCCTTTTCATCGGCTTCATCTTCCTGCCCCATACTGGCCCAGACATCAGTATAAACTACATCGGCACCGTCTACAGCCTCAACCGGATCTTCCACTACCCATAGTTTGGCTCCGGTAGCCCCAGCATCTTCCCTGGCCATTTGCAGTATCTTATCATCAGGCGCAAAACCTTCAGGTGCTGCTATAACCACATCCATCCCCACTTTAGCCCCTCCAAATAACAGGGAATGGGCTACATTGTTTCCATCTCCAATAAATGCACATTTTAATCCCTTAAGCTTCCCCTGGTGTTCTTTTATGGTCATTAAGTCTCCAATAACCTGAGTAGGGTGCAGCAGATCAGTAAGCCCATTTATTACCGGAATTGATGTCCAATGGGCAAGTTCTAATACCTCTTCATGGGAAAAAGTCCTGATCATTATTCCATCAAGCATACGGTCAAGCACCAGAGCGGTATCTTTAATTGTCTCTCCCCGTCCGACCTGTATATCTCTTGGACTCAAAAACAATGCATGGCCTCCCAGTTGATACATTCCTACTTCGAATGCTACCCGGGTTCTGGTGGAAGACTTCTGAAATATCATTCCCAGGGTTTTACCTGATAGATAGTGATGCAATTGTCCCTTTTTCTGCAACTTTTTAATATCCGCTCCTATTTCAAGCAGATACTCTATTTCTCCAGCGCTAAAATCATGTATGCTTATAAAATCACGGCCCCTTAAAGTATCTTTAATTTCCTGCATCTTTTCAACTCCCCATCTACATTTTTTATGGTATTTGGTTACCATTCTTTTAGGGCTTCTTTAAATATATTTATGGCCTGGTTAATCTCAGTTTCGTTTACTGTTAAAGGCGGCACAAAACGTACTACCCTGGGGCCTGCAGCAACCAGCAGCAGCCCTTTTTCCAGGCATAGGTCTATAAGTTTTTTTACTTCGGCATTAAATTCCACCCCCAGCATTAATCCCTTTCCTCGAATCTCGATGATCCTATTGTCACTGACTTTCTTCAATGCCTGGATCATATAATTCCCTGTGGTATTAACCTTTTGCAGAAAGTCTTTATTAGCTACGGTTTCAACTACATAATTGGCTGCAGCTGTCGCCAATGGGTTTCCACCAAAAGTTGCAGCATGATCACCGGGAGCAAATCCCCCGGCAGCCTTATCATTAGCCAGCATAGCCCCAATAGGAAAACCGCCTCCCAGCCCCTTAGCCATAGTAAGTATATCCGGCTTCACCCCATATTTTTGGAAAGCAAAAAAATCGCCGGTTCTGCCCATTCCACATTGTACTTCATCAAAGATTAATAGGAGATTTTCCTGCTGACAGATTTCCTTTATTCCTCTTAAGAAGTCTAATTCAGCTGGTTTTATTCCACCTTCGCCCTGAATAGGCTCTACCATAACAGCAGCCGTATCCTCATTAACCGCCTTTTTTACTGATGCCAGGTCATTAAATTCGGCATAGTTAAATCCTTGAGGCAGGGGAGCAAAGCCTTCCTGGTATTTTGGCTGTCCGGTAGCAGCAACTGTAGCTAAAGTTCTTCCATGAAAAGAGCCTTTAAATACAATAATCTGATTCTTGTTTCCATCTTTATTGCGGTAAAAGTATTTGCGGGCTAGTTTAATTGCTGCTTCATTGGCTTCTGCACCACTGTTACAAAAAAATGCTTTGTCCAGCCCAGATTCTTCTACTAATTTTTCAGCTAGTTCCACCTGGGGTTTTATCCAATAAAGGTTGGATACATGCCATAATTCCTGCGCCTGTTTGGTTATTACCTTATTTAGATCATCACTGCTGTGGCCAAGTAGACATACGGCAATCCCGGCAACAAAATCCAGATACTGTTTACCGTCGGCATCCCAAACGTATGAACCTTTTCCTTTAACTAGAGCTATAGGAAAACGCCCATAGGTATTCATAACATACTCCTGTCCTTTTTTAACTATGTCGTTATTGGTCATTTATAAGTCTCCTTTCGCTTTAACCGGAGACTGAAGTCTCCTCTACCTGTGTCTTTGGGATATCAGGTTTTTTTGTAGTGGAGACTTTAGTCTCCAGCTTCCTTGTTTATTGTGCTCGCTAACCGAAACTGAAGTCTCCTCTGCGGTTTCAGGCATAAGTATAATCTTCAGCTATACCACAATTTTCAGGGCATAATACGGTCTTTGGGCATGATACTGCTTAATCAGAACATAGTAAGAGTTTTTTGTGGTATTGATTTATTCATTAATCACCATAGTCCCTATACCCTTATCAGTAAAAATCTCCAGGAGGGTAGAATGGGGTACCCTTCCATCAATAATATGGGTCCTGCCTACTCCCCCTGCAACCGACTGAACACAGCATTTTACTTTGGGAATCATCCCCCCGGCAATAATGCCCTGGCCTATATAATTATCTACTTCACTGACTCTCAGAACTGAAATTAGACTCTCTTTGTCTTCAGGGTCTCTTAATAGACCGGGGACATCAGTAAGCAAAACCAGTTTATCTGCTTTCATTGCTACCGCTATGGCTGAAGCAACTAAATCAGCATTTATGTTATAGCTTTCCCGGTTATCACCCATGCCTATAGGTGCAATAACTGGAATATATCCATTTTCAATTACGGTTGCTATTAATTCTGGATTAATTGAGCTCACTTCTCCAACAAAACCCATCTCGCCACCAGCATCTATAGGATGGGCCCTGATTATTCCCCCATCTTTACCGGATATCCCTACTGCCTTACCGCCAATAGAATTTATCCCCGCCACAATCTCCTTATTTACTTTGCCTCCCAAGACCATTTCTACTATCTCCATTGTTTCTTTGCTGGTAACCCGGAGCCCATTGGAGAAACTGGTTTCAATACCCAGCCGTTTCAACATCAGATTGATCTCTGGCCCTCCCCCGTGTACAACTACGGGATGCATACCAACATATTTCATCAGCACTATATCCTGCATTATTTTACTCTTTAAATCACAATCGGTCATAGCTGCCCCACCATATTTTATTACCACTTTTTTCCCGTGAAACTCTTTTATGTAAGGCAGAGCCTCTACCAGTATCTCAGCCTTTTGCATTGCTGAAATAATCATTCCCCTTCACTCCTTCTTCTCTAGGTCCGGTATTCTGCATTAATACGAATATATTCATAAGAGAGGTCACATCCCCAGGCTGTAGCTTCACAGTTCCCGGATTTTAAATCAAATGTTATACTAACCGGATCTTTTCGCAGTTCTTCGCGAGCCTTATCTTCATCAAATAACAATCCCCTTCCATTTTCAGCCATTTTTGCCTGCCCTAGATAGATGTCAACTTTAGCAGGATCAAAATCAGCCTGGGAGTATCCAGCTGCTGCCAGAATCCTACCCCAATTAGCATCCTCTCCAAAAACTGCAGTTTTAGTAAGATTAGACCCGGTAATCGAACGTCCGATAAAACGTGCGGTTTTAAGGTCAGAAGCATTAATAACCCGCACCTCTATTAAACGGGTAGCCCCTTCTCCATCCCGGGCAATCATTTTAGCCAGGCTTATATTAACAAAATCAATTGCTTCCTGTAGTTTTTGATAATCCCTGGAATCAATATCATCAATACACCTGTTGCCAGCTAAACCATTAGCCATAATTACTACCATATCATTGGTTGAGGTATCCCTGTCTACACTAATCATGTTATAAGACCGATCAGTGGAGTTCTTTATCATCTTTTCTAAACAAATGTTGTCTATCGCAGCATCTGTTGTTATAAAGGCCAGCATAGTTGCCATATTAGGGTGTATCATACCTGATCCTTTAGCCATAGCACCTATGCGAACCGGTTTCCCCTGGATTTCAATCTCTACTGCTATTTCCTTTGGCTTAAGATCAGTTGTCATTATTGCCAGTGAAGCATTATGAGAACCTTCTTTAGAAATGATTTCCGCCGCCCTTTGTATCCCTTTTATTACTCTGTCCATCGGCATGTATACTCCGATTACTCCTGTTGATGCAACTACCACATCACCAGCCTTAATATTCAGAGCCTCAGCTGTTGCCTGGCCCATTTGCCTGGCATCTGCCAGGCCCTGTTCTCCAGTACAGGCATTAGCATTACCGCTATTGACTACTACAGCTTGAGCAAAACCATCCCTGAGATTTTCTTTATTAATGTCAATACAAGCAGCTCTTACCCTATTTGTAGTGTAAACTGCCGCACAGGTACATTTTTCTTTAGAAAATACAATAGCCAGATCTTTCTGGTCTTTTTTCTTAACTTCAGCACATACCCCCTGGGCCAAAAACCCCCGGGGAGCTGTTACTGCCCCTTCAATAATCTTCATCAATTATTCCTCCAACATTGCCATTTGATTAATTTTATGATATTTGCAACTAGAGAGAATTCTGCATAATTCAAAACATGTTCTTTAGCTTCAGCAAAAAATTTTTAGCGCCTTTGGTTTTCCCTCAGGATAACAGGCAGACTAAAGTCTCTTCTACAGGTGCAAGCGCTCTAAGATATTTATGCATAATCTCACTTATATTTTTACAATTATTTTAAATGCTTTTTAGCGCATCTTTAATTACCAACTCTTGAACTCCTAATTTAGCTGTGAAAAACCCTAATTCTTACATCGCAGAGGAGGCTTCAGTCTCCAGGCTCCCTTATTATTGTGCTGTTTAAACGGAGACTGAAGTCTCCGCTACCGCCTAACTAACCGCCTGTCCAACTAACCAACTATGGATGTACTCCGGCAAACTTCAATCCCCTGGTTTCCTCAATGTTCAGCATAAGGTTCAAGTTCTGGATAGCCTGCCCCGAAGCTCCTTTAGTCAAATTATCTATTGCTGATACTAAAATAACCCGCCTACTCTTCTCATCAACATAAACTCCAATATCAACCAGATTGCTGCCATAAACCCATTTAGTATGAGGCATGACGTTCTCTGGCAGTAAGCGGATAAATTCTTCATTACCGTACTTATATTCCAAAGCCCTTCTTATCTGACCAGCATCTACCCCATCCTTGAGATAAGTGTAGGTTGTAGTTAAAATGCCGCGGTTCATTGGCACCAGATGGGGAGTAAAAATCATTTCCACTTCAGTGCCTGCAGCAGCACTCAGTTCCTGAGAGATTTCAGGGCCATGCCTATGAGTCCCTACTGCATAAGCCTTGATACCTTCATTAATCTCACAAAACTGGCTTGTAGCCTTAACCCCCCTGCCAGCTCCTGAAACCCCGGTTTTAGAGTCTATTACTATACCCTGGTGCTCTATTAATCCTGCAGAGAGCAAAGGGAATAGCGGCAGTATCGCACCTGTCGGAAAACAACCCGGGTTGGCAATAAGCTGCGCTCCTTTGATTTTATCCCGGTAAATTTCGGGGATTCCATAAACTACATCAGCCAACATTTCAGGTGCTTCGTGAACCTTGTCATAGTATTTTTCATAAAGCCGGGGATCTTTTAAGCGAAAATCTGCTCCTAAATCTACACATTTTATACCTGTAGGTAGAAGATCCAAAATAATAGTCACCGATAAGCCATGGGGGAGAGCCAGGAATACCGCATCACACCGGTCTTTTATTATTTCCACATCACTTTTTTCACACACCAAATCACTAAAACCTGATAACTGGGGATAGACTTCATCTATTCTCCTACCTACATTATCGGTAGATAATATACAAACCGGTTTTAATTCATCATGCAGATCCATAAGCCTTATTAAGTCTACAGCCGTATAGCCATCACCAATTATTCCTACTTTATACAAACCACGAATCCTCCTTAAATTATTAGATCTCTCTTATTTAATACCATGCATTTAATAATTATACAATCGACTGTATAAAATATCAATATATTTTTGCTCTGTTTATTAATCTTTTTTGTAACCTTAGTTTTTATGTATTCATATGCTTAAATATGGGTAATATATAATATATTTGGGTAGTTATCGGATTTTTCCGATGGCTTTCATATATAGAAGGGAAGAGCTCATGCTCTTCCCTTCTCTTGTTGACACAGGGGGACGGTTCTCTTCTGTCGCACTGTCACTTTGAACCACTCATTTGAAAGTCCCTTAGCTAACAGTGCGACAGAAGAGAACCGTCCCCCTGTGTCAACCCCTGTGTCAACCCCTGTGTCAATCTAGTTGAATCGCTTTACGTCAAACCTTTGAATATTGTATTTTTCATTATAAGCAATACCGGCTTTTTGCAGGGCAATAGTAAGCTGTTCTTCCACTGTGTCTACCCCTTCCAGATCAGGCAGGAGTACCCCTTTTTTATTGCCCTGGGATACTATAACCCCGTATTTTTTGGGATCAAGTTCATCTTTTTTGCACGGTTCAGGAATGCCAATAATATCTACCGAGTAAACTAGATCTTCAAGCTCATCACTTTTTACTGGAGGAAACCGGGGATCTTTGGTCCCTGCACTTATAGCATTATGTGCTATTTCTTCTACAACATTATCATTGGCCGGCATAATTGTGCCTATACAGCCTCTTAATTGATGGTTTTTCTTTAGGGAAACAAAAACTCCTGCTTTATGGTTTTTACAATCTTCTAAATCAGGTACAGCCACAGCAGTTTCAGGAATAACTCCAGTTTGTACATAGTTTTCCAATACTATACGGGCCCATTTCACCGGCAGGCTTTCCTTGCTCCTTATAATCTTTATTAGATTGTCCTTTTCTTGCCTGAGTTTATTAATATAGCCTGGTCGTTTACCACCGGGTACTAAACCCGCAGTCAAATAACCCACTCCAAAAGGACCCTGGTATGTGAATACCTGTGATTCAAATTGGTATCCATCAAGAGCCCCGAGCATAATCACCAATGACCGGTATCCACATTCACCCGCATTTTCTCTAACCTGTTCTGGTATATTTAAGATTGATATAACATCTTTTGATTCCAGGTATTTTTTTACCAGTTCATCAAAAACCGGTCCATCATGATGATATCCATAAGGCCCTTCATCTTTTAACCGGTGAGACATGTCCCCGGAGGCTAATACGGCAATCCTTTTTCCCTGATTATCTGCCGCCTTTCTAATAAGACTACCAAAGGTATATAGTTCCAATAATGATAAATAGCTAATACTAATAGCGATTACTTGAATATCAGCATCCATCCCAGCTTTTTGCAGGTAATATAATGGAACCAGGATGCCGTGATCAAGCTTAGGATTTAACCGGTTTACCCTGGCGATTTTTTCATTTAAAGATATAAATGTAATTCCTACCTGAACTGAAAGCTCCTCAATCTCAGTGAGCAAGCTGGTGTCGTTTTCTACGGTTATTTTTCTCTTGCTTCCAAATTGTAAGAAATCTCCCTCTAATACAGGTTCACTTAAACCGGCTATAGCATCCGAAAAAACATTACCATGGGGAGTTAAAAATATAATAGTATCCGGCGAGCTGTATAAAAGTTCCCTGGCCATTGTTTGCATTCCCTGAACGGTTTCATGCACATCCTCAATATTTTCCCCACCTATATCCGGGATTATTAATGGGGGATGGGGGGATAATGCAGCATAAGTTATCATTTTTTATCTACCTCCTGGTTTAATCCGCAGTTTTCACTGTTTGTGATTTAACAATACCTGAAAAAATTGCATAGGCAACCTTTGCCTGGTATGAAGGATCACTTAAGTTTTTTGCCTCCCGGGGATTGGATATAAACCCTACTTCAACTATAACCGCAGGCATCTCCGTACGGTTTAAAATATAGTAATCCCCCGTACTGGCTTTACGATTAGTATTCCCTAAAATTACAGTTAATTCCTGCTGAATACATTCAGCAATTGTTTTGCTCGGTTTACTGCTCCGGTTGTAAAACACCTGACCCCCGGACCATTCAGTATCTACATTGGCATTGGTATGAATGCTTATACATAACTCTGCTCCCGAACTATTAATAATCTCTATCCGTTTTTTGACCGATTCTCTATAAACTTCACCATAAGTACCTTTAAAAGATTCTCCAGCCAGGTCAATGTCTTTTTCTCTTACCATCACTACCAGTGCTCCTGCCTGTGCCAGCTGTTCCTGCAATTTTTTGCTGATAGCCAGGGTTATATCTTTTTCTATATATTCACCTCTAAAGGCACCAGGATCTTTCCCTCCATGCCCGGCATCAATTACTATTATCTTGTTAGCTACTCCATAAGAAAGCGCCTGTCGATTCCCTTTGACTTCAGTATTTAATACCATGGCACATAGTATACATAAGAACAGCATCGCGCCGGTAAAATAAATCTTTTTTTTAGGAATATACCAGCTTTTAAATAACAATGATTTTCCCCCTAATACAAAGTAATCTGCTAGTTCTTATATATGCTCTGATATATAGTTTTATAAGGAAAATTTCCCCCTAGCAAAACTTAAGCCTCCTCATTTTGAGGAGGCTTAAAAACCTATTTTAATATTAACGTTTTGAATACTGGGGAGCTTTTCTTGCCTTGTGCAGACCGTATTTCTTTCTCTCTTTCATCCGGGGGTCACGGGTTAGGAAACCTGATTTTCTCAAAATTGGTCGGTTTTCTGGATTAGCCATAATTAACGCCCTGGCTATACCTAATTGTATAGCTCCAGCTTGACCGGTAACTCCTCCTCCATGGACCCGGCAGAGCACATCAAACCTTCCTGTCATTTCAGTTATTTCAAATGGTTGTTGGACTATTAATCTGCTGGTCTTGTTAGGAAAAAAATCTTCAAAACTTCTATTGTTTATAATAATTCTACCCTCACCAGGAACTAATCTTACCCTGGCTACAGCTTTTTTCCTTCTTCCGGTCCCCCTATATTGTACTTTTACCATATTGATCCTCCTTAACCTCTAAGCTCACGAATTTCTGGTTTTTGTGCTTGATGGGAATGTTCACTTCCTCTATATACTTTAAGTTTTTTAAACACTTTATTCCCCAAACGATTCTTAGGAAGCATACCTTTAACCGCTAATTCTATAATCTTTTCAGGTTTCTTCTGCAATAGTGTCTTATAATCGATTTCCTTTATGCCGCCAGGATAACCAGTGTGATAGTAGTGTTTTTTCTTATTAATCTTATCACCGGTAAGTCTTATTTTTTCTGCATTAACAACAATTACATAATCACCTGTATCAACATGAGGAGTATAAACAGGTTTATGTTTTCCTCTTAATATGGAGGCAACTTCAGATGATAGCCTGCCAAGTGTCTGCCCGGCAGCATCTATTACATACCATTTGCGGTCAACTTCCGCTGGTTTTGCCATATACGTTTTCACGTCTTTCCCTCCTGTATTTAAATAGATATTCCATTTTCTATTGCCTGTTCCATGTCTGCCAACGGGGCGGGAGCCAGACATGGACATAGTGACGCACTATTTTATATTAGCTAAAATTTACTGCCTCTGTCAAGAATAATTGTATATTTATATTTGAATAATGACTCTACTAAAAAAACCCCTATTCTTGTGTTGACCATAGAGGAGGCTTCAATCTCCGGTAAGCCAGATAACAAACGAATTCAGGAGTGATTGGATGTCTCCTTTGCTATCTTATCCTTTTGCCTGGCGACTGAAGTCGCCTCTACCGGGTTATTTCTACGGAGTTATTTCCAACTTTCCAGCTTTCCAACTTTCCAACTTTCCAAC
>CAYZYO010000020.1:0-4591 GCA_964482585.1 uncultured Syntrophomonadaceae bacterium
CCCAACGGGGAATTTAAAGAAATCAGAAATAAAGGTTTCTTACAGGTTGGAGATGTATATAGGTTTGGGATCCATTATTTATTAAAATATGCGGTTGCCGCTGTCCTATTTATGGCAATACTATTGGGCACGGTTGATTTCCTTTCTGTAACTGCTTATGCTCGATTATCAC
Organism: uncultured Syntrophomonadaceae bacterium; assembly: GCA_964482585.1. GTDB lineage: Bacteria > Bacillota > Syntrophomonadia > Syntrophomonadales > Syntrophomonadaceae > CAYZYO01. Next base: position 173 of record CAYZYO010000020.1, read on the forward strand.
CGGGCGTGGAACTGGGTCTGAACAGATGGGATAGAGTGGTATCTGTAAAATCAACGGATCAAGAAGGACAGGAAATGATGCAGGAACTTGAGGTGAGAGGTAAGAAGGTGGATGAGGCATTAGATATAATACTTAAGCAATCTCTTAATCCAAGCAGGGCACCTGCAGGTAATGTAAAGGAAATTACGGTACTGGTTGAGGTAAAAGAGGGAAAAGACGAAAAATACCAGGAGAGATTAACCGAAAAAATTGATAAGGCGGTCCAAAAAACCGTCGAAAAAGAGAATATGAGTAGGTTTAATGAAAATGGATTAAAAGTAGACCAAGTAATAGTTAAAACAGTAAATAAACAGATAAAAGCTAATAGTACTGATCAGAAAAAACCTGACAACAGTAAGTCGGGTAGGGGAGATAGTGATAACAATAAAGAAAATAATAAATCTGATAATAACGGGAAGAACCCAAAAAATTATATACCAGGAGACAAACAGATTGACAAAGGCAATCTACAGCATAAAAACGACCCGAATGAAGATAAAAACAATGTAAAAAATAAGAAGGAGGAAGACAAAGAGAAAAACGAAAACGATATAAAGAAACCAGTGCCCAATCGCAAGGAAAAGAAAAACCAGGACTAATAATAAATATTAGGAATGGAAACTTTCTTCTCTGTTTTTCATATATTTAAATAATATACAGTCTAACAGAGGAGTGAGTAAATGATTAAAATTTCAGATCTGCGGGAACGTGACGTTATTAATATCTTAGATGGTAAAAAACTGGGGCATATTATTGATATAGATCTCGATTTGGAAAATGGTATGGTTATTGCGTTAATTCTCCCTGGACGGTCGCAGGGTTTTAGTTTTTTTAGCCGGCGTGAAGAAGTAATAGTCCCCTGGCATAATATAGTAAGGATAGGTCAGGATGTTATTTTAGTGGAAATACCTGTGGCAAGTGATATAGATTCTTGTAAGAGGGATAATTTTATGGATAAATAATTTTATTAGAGGTATATAATGTTGAATTTAAGTTATATATTGGTCATAATAAATGTCAGATGGAATTGATTTCAGGAGTGATCTATATGCGTTGCCCGTATTGCCACGAGTTTGAAAGTCGAGTAATAGACTCCAGGGCTAATGAGGATGGAGACTCAATTCGCCGCCGCCGTGAATGTAATGTCTGTAAAAGGAGATTTACTACCTATGAAAGGGCTGAAGAAAGACCGCTTCTAGTTATTAAAAGAGGAGGAACCCGAGAACAGTTTGACCGGGAAAAACTGATCAATGGGATTACTAAAGCCTGTGAGAAAAGACCGGTTGCTTTAGAAGATATTGAAAAAATAGTTGCCCATATCGAAAGGGAATTACGTGATCATCACGACCGGGAAGTAAGTAGTATGATTATTGGAGAAAAAATAATGGACAGGCTTAAGACATTAGATCAGGTTGCCTATGTACGTTTTGCTTCTGTTTACAGGCAGTTTACGGATTTAAACGGCTTTATACAAACAATCGAACAGTTAAAAAATAATTAATATCCTTAAGCTTTAGTATCACAGCAGTTTAAGTATTGAAATTAAAAAATCTAGATAACCTGAATGGTTTTCTAGATTAAGAATTTGCATAATAGCTGTTTCATATATTATTTAGAACTCTTGCATTCATAGAGGAGACTTTAGTCTCCAACTTGACTGCCTGACGCAAACTGACATGGGGAATATTCTTCGCTAAAGCTCAGAACACGTTTTTGAATTAGGCAAAGCTTTCAGATTAATATATTGACTTGACTTTCTAATTATCAATATAGTTATTTAAATATTCTTTAATTACAGCAAGTGGATAAACTTTCTCCTCAATCCTATTAATTGGACGTCCATAAAAATACATTTTATCATAGTACTTTCCGGTTTTTCGTATTCCCTGTGGAAGGTCATCAATATTATCCATCCATTTTCTAGCAGATGAGAGGGGAAGGTGAAAGCTAAAACGATAATCCAATAAACTAATACCAAATTCTATTAAAGAATAGTATTCTTTTTGGCTTGACTTTATAGAGCATTTAGGGCAGTAATTTTCCCCGCGAATATAAGCCGAATAAGACATACCAACGGCCCGGGAAGCGGCTTTACAATCTTCACAAAGCCATATCTTATTTCGATCCGGCCCTACTAAATAACTCGCATTAATAAAAGAATAATACTCCAGGTACAATTTTTTTAGTACCCCGTTTTTTAATGAATAAAGCTCGTTACTCTGTTCGGTATATTTCTTAGCATAGTGATTAAGGTGAAAAAGACAAAAACTAACCTTTAAAAGGGTTCTTTGAGGATGATCAGCCACATTTTCAATTAATTTTTCATAAAAAGCCGCTGTTTTTATCATTTTTCTAAAATCAATCTGGCGATTAGGTATATAGCGGCTCCCAAACTTTTTTCTGTCTCGTATTTCCTCTAATAAGGAATATACATCAAGATTAACTATTTCATTTTCTGAAAAAAGATATTTTATTCCCTTATTTTTATTTCTATAAATCCGGGTAATATTCAGGTAGCCGTAATCTACTAAATCATGTACCTGCTGATTACTTATATTGTACCGAGTTGCTATCTCACTTATTGTCAGCATGAGATAACCCCCTTTTCACAGGGAATTAGTAAAAGTATACTATTATTCAGAAGGATCAGTTATAGTTTCCAACAAATCTCTCGCTTTTTCAACCATTGATTCTGGAACTGCAATATGAGTTTCCCCTAAAGGTCCAATGTTTACCGGGAATTGAGGGATTTCTCTACGGGAGACTTTTACCGGTATTCCGTAAGATTCTAGAAAACTCTTAATAACAATATCATCTGGCGGATATACTTTACTAATTATTATCCAAGGAGATTTATTATCGCTAGAGCTAGAATATTTACTGTTAATGGAAATAGAACCGTTATCATTTTGATAATTCATTTTTCCACCTCCAATAATAAAAATACCTAATAACATTGTATGCTAAAGTGAAAGGATGCACAAATGAAAAACTGGAAATATGAAAATAGATTTGAGATACCTTTTATAACCCTACCTCAATGGAGAGAACTAGGAATTAATATTGCTTTTTCCACCCGCTATGGTGGCATAAGTGATGATCCATTTCATTCTCTTAATATGGGGCTGCATGTTGGAGATAAAAAAGAAAACGTTATAGAAAACCGGAAACGATTTTTGCAGGTATTTGATGGTGATTTATATAATATGGTTTGTTGTCAGCAGGTTCATGGCAACCAGGTAGCAGCAGTTGATAAGTATCATCTAGGCAGAGGAGCCTGGGAGTATAACACCGCCTTAAAGGGATTTGATGCTATGATTTGTAATACTCCAGGAATATTTTTAGTTTCCTTTTATGCGGATTGCCTGCCAATATATTTTTTCGATCCTGTCAAAATGGTTATTGGGATCGCCCACAGTGGATGGAAAGGAACGATAGGGAGAATAGCTTGTCATACGGTAGAGAAAATGAATAGGGAGTATGGATCAATACCTGAAAACATTCAGGTTTTTATTGGTCCAGGTATTGGACAATGCTGTTTTGAAATTCAGCCTGAATTAATAGCAAAAGTAAATGATGAATTTAGTTCTATAGATGATATAATCAAAAAGGATGAAAAAGGTTACAGGTGGAACTTACAAAATACTAATCAGCAAATTCTTATACAAGCTGGAGTTAAAGCAGAAAACATTTTGATTTGCGATATTTGTACTTCATGTAATATCAAAATGTTCTATTCATATCGTAGAGAAAAAGGCAATACTGGAAGAATGGGAGCACTTATTGGATTAAGAAACTGAGGTGATTATAATGCTCAGGCCTAAAATACTGGTAGTAGATGATGAAACCTATATTGTTGAACTGGTAAAGTTTAATCTAGAAAAGGAAGGATTCAGGGTAGGAGTTGCTTTTGATGGATATAGTGCTATAGAAATGGTCAGCCAGGAATTACCTGATTTAATTATCCTTGATATTATGCTGCCGAATATGGATGGATTTGAGGTCTGTAGAGTATTAAGACAACAGCCTGCTTATAACAGAATACCGATTATAATGCTTTCAGCAAAAGCGGAGGAATTGGACACCGTTTTAGGATTAGAGATAGGTGCTGATGATTATATAAAAAAACCGTTCAGCCCTCGAGAAATGGTAGCCAGGGTTAAGGCTCGTTTAAGGGCATTAAAAATACTGGATGCTGAAAAAGCGGTGGGGAAGAAGATTCATGTTTTCAAAGATCTTATAGTAGTTCCCGAAAAATACGAAGCCTTTTTTGGGAATGAAAAACTGGAATTGACTCCCAAGGAGTTTGAACTTTTAAGATTAATGGTATCCAACCCGGGTAAAGTTTTTACCCGGGAAGCCCTACTCGAGAAAGTATGG
>CAYZYO010000020.1:4601-25149 GCA_964482585.1 uncultured Syntrophomonadaceae bacterium
ACGTCAAAAACTGCAGGACAACTCCAGCTATCCGGAATATATTGAAACTGTCAGGGGTGTTGGATACCGGTTTACGGAAGAATAATAATTATAGGAGTTTATTATGCTGACAAATGATAAAATAAAGATTAATGCGATTATTATGACAATGATCGATGGGGTTATTGTTTTTGATCTCCAGGGTAATATAATACTGGCTAATAAAGCTGCCGAGAGCCTGTTCCTGGTTAGTAAAGGGGCTTTATTAGGGATGAATCTCAGCAATATAACCGATCGGGAAATTAGTCGTATGATAGATGAGGTTTTAGAGACTGGTAATGAGTTATTTCGAGAGACTAAAATAAGTCCAAGCACTCAAATTTTCCGTGTCCATGTGGGGCCATTAAAGTGTGAGTTAGGCAAAATCGAAGGGGCAGTAGCAGTATTTCATGATGTAACCGAGGCACGGTATTTTGGCCAGATGAGATCTGAGTTTGCGGCCAATGTTTCCCATGAACTGAGAACACCATTAACCTGTATTAAGGGTTTCGTTGAAACCCTTATGGATGGTGCTATGGAAAATAGCGTTATTCGGAGGAGGTTTCTAGCCATTATTAACGCCGAAACTGATCGCCTCAGCCGGTTAATTGAGGACCTCTTAACTCTTTCGTCTATTGAATCCAAAGAACGACCAATTACCCCCCGACCTGTTTGTATTGTTAAGTCTATAATCGGGGTGATGAACATGTTTAGAACCCAGATAAGCGAAAAATCACTGCATATTGAATTAATATATTCTCCGCAAATACCGTTTATTCAAGCTGATGAAGATTTACTGGGACAGGTATTGATTAATCTGCTGGATAATGCGATAAAATATACACCATGTGATGGCAAAATAGTTATTCGCTGTGTTCAGCGAGGTAGTAGAGTAGTAACTACTATAAGCGATACGGGAATAGGTATTCCTCGTGAAAGTATACCTAGAGTTTTTGAAAGGTTTTACCGGGTCGATAAAGCCCGTTCAAGAGACCAGGGGGGAACTGGTCTGGGATTATCGATAGTTAAGCATATTGTTGAATCACATGGGGGAGATGTTTTTGTTGATAGTGAAGTAGGTAAAGGATCTACATTTGGTGTTAGTTTTTTGGTTGTCTAAACTATTAATCCTATGTTTTCTTCCTGAACAATAGATTATCATTGAAAAAAGCCATTAGTCTTTTTAAAAGAAAAAAATAGGGGTGTTTAGGTCCCAGAAAAAAGGAGTTGGCAGCCCTAAATAGAAAACTATATTATTGGAAGTATCTAAAAAGACCAAATTAATGTCTTTTTTAAATAAAAACAGAGAAAATAATTGAATTTTTCTAACGATTTATATATTAAAGTAGGTGTGGTATTAATGGATCCGATAGCAAAAAATATAAAAGTAATAAAAGACAAAATACAAGTGGCAGCTGTTAAAAGTCGAAGAGATGCTTTCGGTATAACTGTAGTAGCAGTAACTAAAACAGTGGGAAATTCCGAAGCCCAAAGAGTATACAAAATGGGTATTAAAGATTTAGGCGAAAACCGGGTTCAGGAACTAAGAATAAAAATAGATAGTCTACCCCAGGCAAAATGGCATATGATAGGACAGCTGCAGACCAATAAAGTTAAAGATATTATTGGTAAAGTATCTCTAATTCATTCACTTGATAGGTGGAACCTGGCTGAAGAATTAAACAAGAGAGCCCGGATGGCAGGAATAGAAGTACCAGTACTTCTCCAGGTAAATATTTCAGGGGAAAAACAGAAGGCGGGAATTAAAACCGGAGAGGTTGAAGATTTTCTGAGATCAATTGGGCAATTAGAAACAGTAAAGATATGTGGATTGATGACAATCGCGCCCCTGCTTGATAATCCACAAGAAGCAAGACCGGTTTTTAAGCGTTTATATAGACTGCAGCAGGAATCTATTAAAAAGAAATATAAAAATGTTGATTTAAAATATCTATCAATGGGAATGTCTCAGGATTTTGAAATAGCTGTTGAGGAAGGTGCCAACATTGTTCGTATTGGAAGTGCTATTTTTGATGAGTAGATTGAACTTATCATGAACCAAAAGCTTTCATGTAATTAAGGAGGTTTTAAAATGGGAGTTATGGACAAATTATGGTCTTTAATGGGAGTGCAGAATGAGGAAGTTAAGGAAGAAATAATGGAAGTGCCGCTAGACAATACAGCAGGTAATAAAAAGGGGGCAAATCTAGTAAGCATACACACTAACAAGTCTATGAAAGTAGTTGTGTGTGAAGCAGAGAGTTTTGATGAAGTACAGGTGTTAGCTGACCATTTAAGAAACCGGAAGCAGGTTATTATAAATTTCGATAATACTCCCCCCGAGATATCACAGAGAATTATTGATTTTTTAAGTGGTACTACATATTCCCTGGAAGGACACAGTCAACAGTTGGGGAAAAATATTTTCCTTTTTACTCCGAGCAATGTTGAAATAACCAAAGATCACCGGTCGTTACTACGAAAAAAGAGCGACTTTCAATATCCTTTTGGAGGTGACAAATAGTGGCAAAAGTATTGGGGGTTATTGGCTGCGGTAAAATGGCATATGCTATCTTAAAGGGTTTAACTGACAGCCTATCAGCAAATTTTTCAGGTATATATATCAATGATATAAATTCTGAGAGAGTAAGCCTATTTGAAAAGGAATTTCAGGTTAAGTATCTTAATCAAGATGAGCTGGTAAAAATAAGTGACATAATTATACTAGCTGTAAAGCCACAACAGGTAACTGAGGTTATGGCTCAAACTAAAGATTTATGGGAATCTAATAAACTTTTAATTTCTATAGCAGCTGGAATAAAGACGACTGTATTGGAACAGAGAGCCGGGAACCAACTTCCGGTAATTAGAGTGATGCCAAACACACCATGTTTGGTTGGAGATGGAGTATCAGCTGTAACCGGTGGAACCTATGCATCTGAAGCCGAAATTGAAATGGTAAGAGAAATGTTTGGGCAACTAGGGGTTTCAGTTACAGTAGAGGAAAAGCAGCTGGATGCGGTAACTGCTCTTTCGGGCAGTGGGCCGGCATATATTTTCCTGGTAGCAGAATCAATGATTAATGCAGGTGTTTTAGTAGGATTAGATATTAATTTAACTAGAAAACTGGTATTAAACACTATAAAGGGCAGTATAAGTATGCTTGAAAACAGCGGTGAGCATCCAGCGGTTTTGCGGGATCAGGTTTGTTCTCCTGGAGGAACAACAATTGCAGGAGTAAGACAGTTAGAGGATAACGGGATACGCAGAGCCTTTTTTAATGCAGTATATGATGCTTATAATAGATCCATTGAATTAGGAAAGGATTAGAATAATAGGGGAGGAAATTTCGGATGGGATTTCAGATAATCCAGATAGTCGATACCGCTTTTAATGTTCTGGTGTGGTTAATAATTGGCCGATGTATTTTATCTTTTATAAGGCATGACCCGTATAATCCGTTGATAAAGTTTGTCTATGATGTTACCGAGCCGATTATGGCCCCTTTCAGGAGATTAGTTCCAGCAGCTGGAGGGATTGATTTTTCACCGATTATTGCGGTATTAGCAATTTCGTTGATCCAAAGAATTGTAATTGAGCTATTACATGCCTTGTTGTAAAGGAGTTTTTTGTAATGTCTGGTAAAGAAGTTGAACTTTTAGCTCCTGCAGGTAAGTGGGATACACTGGAAAAGGTATTAAGAGCTGGTGCCGATGCGGTGTATCTTGGTGGCAAGAGATTTAATATGCGCATGCTCAGGCCGGAATATAATTTTACCGAACAAGAGCTTAAAAATGCGGTTGAGTATGTTCATCAAAGAGGTAAAAAACTATATGTGACCTTAAACAACTTATACTATGATAATGAGGTCGAAGGCCTTAAGGATTATATGTTTTTCCTACAGGAGATTAAGGTCGATGCTCTAATCGTACAGGATATTGGCACAGTCTCTCTTTGTAAAGAACTTGGGTTAAATATCCCTTTACATGCAAGTGTACAGATGGGAATACTAAATCCATATTCCCTTAAATTTCTCGAAGAACAAGGTTTTGAGCGGGCAATACTATCCAGAAAAGTTTCATTAGATGAGATTAGAGAGATCAATAAAATGACTGATATTGGCTTGGAATATTTTGCTCATGGTGAAATGTGTATATCCCATACCGGACAGTGCTATATGAGCAGCTTTATTTCTGGAAAAAGCGGGAATCGCGGGGAGTGTATTAAGCCCTGTCGATGGCAGTACAGTATGGATGGTAAAGAATTCAGGTATTATTTGGCTCATAAAGATTTATGTCTTTACAATCATATGCTGGAAATGATAGCAGCAGGGATTATTTCCTTTAAGATAGAGGGGAGAATGCGAAGTGCAGATTATCTTACCCATATAATAAAAATATACCGTCAAGCCATTAATGAGATATTAAAGGATTGTGAGAACTATGAAGTAGATAAAAAAAGTATTCAGGAACTATATAAAAAAAGGGAAAGGGATTTTTCCACCGGAAGCCTATTTAAGAGGCCGGGTCTTGAGGCTATAGGTATAACTGGAGAACGCGAACCCAAATTCCCCACCAAGCCGGTAAAATTAAGCAAACTAAAGCTTGAAGACTATCAAGAAACAGATGTAAGAATTGATTATATACCCCGGCTGAGTGTTAAAGTTGGCAACCTTAAAATTATTGACGAGTTGTGTAATTTAGGAATAGATAATATTATTTTAGGCTTAGAGGGATTCCGCCAACATTGCACAGTTTGGGATACCGAGAAAATAGGACAGGCATTGGAAATAGCCCAGGATAGTAATGTGGGAATTCTTCTAGAGACCCCCAGTATCTTAAACAGCCAGAATATTAAAACCATAAAAGGTATTTTTAATTCCCCGGTGTTGGACAGAATAAGAGGAATAATTGTCAATGATTATGGGAGTTATTATTTATTAAAGGATAGGGGACAGACTCTATATGGCGGTCCCGGGCTTAATATCAGTAATTCATGTGCAATCCAGCTGCTTAATAAAGCAGGTTTAAAGCAAATAACACTATCCCAGGAATCAGATTTTGAGACCCTTAAACCTATCATGCAATCCGGTAAGGAATTAGAAATAATAGTTCATGGACCCTTATGTGGAATGATTAGTGATTTTTGTCCTACCAGGGCATTAAAAGGTGAAGAAACTTATGATTGTAGTCAACATTGTCTTCATGAGGATTTGTTTTTAGTAGACCACTTCAACCAGAAATTCTTTATAAAAACCGATAATAAATGCCTGAACTATATCTTTTATCCCCATGATTTATGTCTTTTACCCTATTTGCCTTTATTAGCTGCAGCAGGACTTCAAAGGATGAGGATAGATGGACAGCATTATAATAAAGAGCTGGTTTTACAGGTTGTCCGTATTTATAAAGAAGCAGTTGACGGCCTTAAAGAAGGTAAATGGAAGCAATCAGACAACTATAACAGCTTATTAAAGCTTTTTCCTCAAGGGTTAACTGCAGGCCCCATCTTTATGAATAAAAATTAACCAAATATATATATTAGGAGGTTTTTTATTGATTACACCGCTAGAAATCCATAATCACCAGTTTAGCAAATCTTTCCGGGGATATAATGAACAGGAAGTAAAAAACTTCCTCATCCAGATTGGGGAGAATTACGAAAACCTGTACCGGGAAAACAATCAGCTGAAGGAAGAGATTCAGAGGTTGGAAGGGGAGCTAACGAAATACTATAAACTTGAGGAAACTATGAATAATACGCTCATAATAGCCCAACAAACTGCTGAAGAAGTAAAGAATAATGCGCATAAAGAGGCTGAACTGATGCTTAAAGAATCAAAAAAGCGGATTGCGGATTTATTAATGTTATACCAGGAAGTAATAAAAAGAATTAATGTGTTAAATGTTGAACTAAAGTCACAAATAGCAACCCAAATGGACATGCTGGATAAAAATGATAAAAAATTAGAGGAATTAGCTGATTTCTTTTACAGCAAAGACTTGAAGATTATTATGGAAAATCTGGAGAAAGAGACATTAAAGGAAAATGAATAATTTAAAGATAGGTGAACTTGAGAATGGTATTAGAATACAGATAAAAGTCCAGCCGCGTTCTTCTAAGAATCAAATTGCCGGGGTTCAGCAGGGAGCATTGAAAATAAAATTAACTGCGCCTCCTGTAGAAGGCGAAGCCAATAAAGCATTAGTTAATTTTCTATCTGGTGTTTTAAAAATTCCCAAAAAAAACATTAAAATAATAAAGGGTGAATCTGCGCGCAACAAAATAGTTGATATAAAGGGCATTAAGCGAGACACCCTTTTAAAAATAGTATAAACAAGCGCGGGCCAGGCAGGTGTGCGGTTCTTTGAGGCATGGGGATGGTTCTTAAACGAGAAAAAAGAACCGTCCCTATGCCTCGGTGAATATTGTGAGGTAATATGGTGGAAAAAAAGGCAAAGAGTCTATTGATTATAGAAAAACTAAAAACTGAATACCCAAATGCAAGTACTGTGCTGGAGTATGGCTCTATTTTTGAACTGGTACTGGCAGTATTGCTGTCAGCACAGAGTACTGACATCCAGGTTAATAAGGTTACTAAGAAACTATTTAGAAAATATAAAACCCCTGATGATTTTGCGGCTGTAGATTTAGAGGAACTGGAGGAAATGATAAAAGAGGTAGGGCTATACAGAAACAAAGCCCGGAATATAAAAAAACTATCCATAATGCTGGTAGAAAACTTTGACCGGCAGGTACCTGAAGATTTTAACTCCTTGATGTGTTTACCGGGGATAGGAAGAAAATCTGCCAATGTCATTCTTGCAGTTGGTTTTAATAAGCCGGGACTGGGAGTTGATACTCATGTCCACCGGGTAGCGAATAGAATCGGACTAGTAAAAGAAGAGAGGCCTGAGAAAACAGAGATCAGGCTTAAAAGCCTCCTCCCGGAAGAGATATGGGGTGAGGCTCACCACGTGTTAATTTACCATGGACGAAGTGTTTGCAAGGCCCGAAAGCCTGAGTGTGATAAATGTATAATAGAAGACCTGTGTAAAAAAATTATTCTTTAAATGGTATAGATGTTTGCGAGCTGTGGCATAATTCCACCATGTTATCTTGAGTGAAAAAGAATCTTAAGATACCCCGGCCGGCTTTAATGACAATACAAGAACACCTTGTTAACCCCATATAAAAAAGCTAATTATGATTAGCACGAAAATAAACGGCTTAATACAGTCACCTTACTTAGATAAGTTGGCTACGCACTTGCGTTTTGGTAAAACCGCAGCAACCGGATACAACCTTAGAGGCGACTCAGTCGCCACCCTGAATTGCGGCTGGTCAGATCCTGAAGGTCTCCTTACGGTTTAAGGTATCTTCATCAGTGGAATCAATTATATAAAATCTGAAAATAGTATTAAATAATAAAAAACGTGGCAATAATCAATATGCATAGTTGTCTAAGGGAGGGGCTATATGCTAAAATTAAAGGCGATTTCAAAAAAATTATTTTAGTTTAGTGGTTCAGCTATTTTATTGTAAGTCTTGTCCCTGTAGAAGATATTTTAGTCCCCGGCTTGACTGCTATCCTGGGCAAAGTGAAATAGTAAAGATTCTTCTCCCAAGCTCAGGTTTTTGAATCAGGCAAAACTTAAAATATTTGTGGGCTATGAACGGGACAGTAGGTGAAGAATTAGGTTTAAAGAGAGTCCGGAGAAGGTGGAAGCCGGGCACCGTTTTTCGCATGAAGATCACCCGGGAGCCTTTTAGTCCGAACATTCATGGGATCAGTAGGATTAAACGTTACTGGCGTTATATAGTAGTAAAGCGGCATTCTTAAGTGAATGTTAAAAGGGTGGTACCGCGGAAGAATACCTTTCGTCCCTAGGGATAAAGGTATTTTTATATTTTAAGAGTGATGAAAATTTTAGAAAATAAAATAATGAGGTGGATAAAATGGCCAAAGGCAAATACGATGGCACTCTAAATCTTCCCAGAACCGATTTCCCCATGCGGGCAAATCTTCCCAAAAGAGAGCCGGAGATAGAGGCATTCTGGGAAAATAATGAGATATATCAGAAGGTCCAAAAAAAGAACAATGGTCGACCAATGTTCATATTGCATGATGGACCTCCTTATGCCAATGGTGATATTCATTTAGGGCATACTTTAAATAAGGTCTTAAAAGATATAATTGTAAAACACAAATCTATGACCGGTTTTAATTCTCCATATGTTCCAGGGTGGGATACTCATGGACTGCCAATTGAACAACAGGCAATTAAAGACATGGGACTTGACCGCCACCGAACAGATGTAGTTGAATTCAGAAAACACTGTAAGGAGTATGCGTTAAAATACCTGGATATCCAGCGAAAACAATTTAAACGACTGGGAGTACGTGGTGATTGGGAAAATCCTTATATAACCCTCGCTCCTGAGTTTGAGGCAGTACAGATCAAGGTTTTCGGAGAAATGGCTAAAAAAGGCTATATCTATAAAGGACTAAAACCTGTTTACTGGTGTGGTGGCTGTGAAACTGCTTTAGCCGAAGCGGAGATAGAATATAGTGATAAGGTATCTCCATCTATTTATGTTAAATTTCCTGTAAAAGAAGGAAAAGGGTTAATACCTGAGGATGCTTTTGTAATTATCTGGACGACTACACCATGGACTATTCCAGCGAACACCGGCATATCAATTCATCCTGATTTCGAGTATGTGTTAGTTGAAGCTGCAGATGAAAAATACCTTATAGCCAAGGGAATGCTGGAAGAAGTAAGCAGTCAGCTTAACTGGGAAACATATAAGATAATTAAAGAATACCAGGGGAAGGAGTTGGAAAGGGTTGTTTGCCGGCATCCCTTTTTTGAACGTGATTCATTGGTTATTTTAGGTACGCATGTAACATTAGAAGCAGGTACCGGGTGTGTCCATACCGCTCCTGGCCATGGTGAGGATGACTTTTATGCTGGTCAGGAATACGGTTTGGAAATAATATCGCCAATAGATAATAATGGTAATTTTACCAGTGAGGCAGGTAAATTTGAAGGGTTATATGTACATGATGCTAATGATGCAGTAAATAAGGAGCTAAGTGATAGAGGTATGCTGCTTAAACAGTCTGATTATGAACACCAGTATCCACATTGCTGGAGGTGTAAAAATCCAATTATTTACCGGGCTACTGAACAGTGGTTTGCATCGGTAGATGGTTTTAGACAGGAAACCTTAAAGGCCATTGATAGTGTTAGATGGATCCCTGCCTGGGGCCGTGAACGAATCTACAATATGGTAAGAGATCGCCGTGATTGGTGTATTTCCCGGCAGCGGACCTGGGGAGTACCTATACCTATATTTTATTGTAAATCATGTGGTGAGTCGATTATTAATGACGATACTATTGCAAAAATAAGCAGCCTGTTTGCGGAGTACGGGTCGGATGTCTGGTTTATCAGGGAAGCCAAGGACCTGCTGCCTGACGGGTTTAAGTGTGAAAATTGCGGTGAAAATGAATTCAGTAAAGAAACTGACATAATGGATGTTTGGTTTGATTCTGGTTCCAGCCATATGGCAGTATTAGAAACCCGTGATGATCTAAGATGGCCGTCTGAAATGTACCTTGAGGGAAGCGACCAGCACCGGGGCTGGTTTAATTCCTCATTATCTACAGCGGTTGCCGTGAGGGGTACAGCACCTTATAAAAACGTGTTAACCCACGGCTTTGTAGTAGATGAAGATGGCCGCAAAATGTCAAAATCATTAGGCAATGTTATTGATCCCCTTAAACTTATAAAAGAGATGGGAGCCGATATCTTGCGGCTTTGGGTAGCTTCTGCTGATTACCGGAATGATGTTTCGGTTTCTAAAAATATTATTAAGCAGAGTGCTGAAGCCTATCGCAAGATTAGAAACACCTGCCGGTTTATATTGGGAAACCTGTATGATTTTGATCCTGATAAAGACAAAGTAGAATATGAAAAACTAACTGAATTGGATAAATGGGTGCTTATTAAACTGGACAAACTTGTTAGAAGGGTGGAAAAAGCCTATGACGATTATGAATTTCATGTAGTTTTCCATTCAGTGCATAATTTCTGCACTATTGAGCTTAGTAATATCTATTTTGATATATTAAAAGATAAATTATATTGTTCCCATCCGGACGATCCGGAAAGAAAAGCTGCCCAAACAGTGCTTAATGAACTAATTTATACCCTGTCAATTATGCTGACACCGATTTTGGCTTTTACCACTGAAGAAATCTGGAAACATTTAAGAAAAGAAAATCAACCAGAAAGTGTTCAGTTAATGGATTTTATTGAGCCCCGGGATGAATATCTTAATAATGAGCTTGAAATGCGGATAGATAAAGTTCTCGAAGTCCGGGAAGTAGTTACCAAGGCATTAGAAGAGGCCAGAAGCCAAAAGATAATAGGGCACTCTTTAGGAGCCTGGGTTACTATTTATGCAGACCCAAAATGGTTAGAGCTCTTAAGTAATATGAAAAGGCTGGATAGAATCTTTATAGTATCCAGAGCTGATCTGCAAAAGAGTGAAGACCGGCCGGAAGATGTTATGGCATTAGAACAGGTTCCCGGCATATGGGTTGCAGTTAAAGGTGCTGAAGGTGATAAATGTGAACGCTGCTGGGCAATTGATTCCTCTGTGAGTGAGAATGAAACCCATCCGACATTATGTTACCGGTGTTCTCAGGTGGTTACAGAGCTAGAATAAAAAATACTAGTTTATAATAAAAGACTAATAGTTGCCAAGAATGGATATAATAATTAAAAGCAATATAAAAGCTTATCGATAAACCGCAGCAAGCTAATACAGTTTTAATGATAAAGAGAGGGGGCAAAAATCCCCTCTTTTCTGATTATAATAATTAGGATTTATTGTATAATTATTAGCCAGGTATTTAGTACCGCCATCCTAGAGTGAAGTGACATGTTGAAAAATTCTCGAATCAAAAACAGGTATTTAAGAATAAATAATTGGAATACTATTAATTGAGGAGAATAATCGTGCGAATAAAACCAGAACCAGTTGATAAGAATGGCAATTTCAAAGAATTAAATAAAAAGATTGATGAAATAGCTTTAAATATGGAAAAATTAGGAATATCTGAATACATTGAAATGCTTAATAATCCCAGACGTTTATTCCTGGTAAATCTGTGGGCAGGAATAGCTAGAGGATTTGGAATGGCTATAGGGTTTACTGTACTTGCAGCCCTGGTGATATATATACTGCAAAAGATAATTATTCTAAATATACCGGTAATAGGTGATTTTATAGCAGATATTGTTAAAATTGTACAGGACCAGCTGCAAGTCGGGGGGACTGTTTTTAAATCAACTGGTGGAAAGATATGAGGTGTGGATAAATGGATTCTTTGACTAAGCTTTTGGCCAAAAAAAATGAATTAGAACAAGTGATAAAAGAGAAAAAAGAAAACATTATGTACCCGATAACTGAATCTACCAATGAATTATCAATGTATGATCAGCATCCGGGAGACATTGCTTCCGAAGTCTATGAAAGAGAAAAGGATTGCGGGCTTATAGAAATGTTGGAGTTGGAATTAGAAAAAACAGATGATGCCATAAGTCGTCTTCAGGGAGGGCAGTATGGGGTCTGTGAATCCTGTGGGAACCCAATAGAAAAATCCCGTCTGGATCGCCTGGTGAACACTACTCTTTGTGCTGGTTGCGCTAAATTAAGGCAGGATAAATATACCCGCCCAGCAGAGGAAGATATAGCATCAGCTGGAAATATGTCTGATGAAGGGGAAACAATTCAGATAGCAGGATATGAATTCTATGAATAAAAGTTTGATTCCACTGCGCAAAGTAGTATTTATACAATATATCTGAAGGAGACTTCAGTCTCCTCTAATACCGTTATTATTTGATTAGCCGGAGACTAAATTCTTGTCTACAATACAAGAATCAGAATTTTTGCAGTGGGATCAAGTTTACTTTCATGGGTTTAAGTTAAAAAATGGAGGTGGGGATCGAATCTAGGTTTTAACAAAATGTGTGTTTATTCTACAAACTTAAACATCTAATGTTAAATGTTGCTAATAATTTTTAAAAGGGTTATATTTAATATAGTATATACTTCAAAGGAGGTTAGCCGCGATGAAGATTGGAATATTCACTGATAGCTATAAACCGTATACCAGTGGTGTAGTTACCTCCATAATGACATTTAAGGAAGAATTAAGTAGGCTGGGACATGAAATATTTGTTTTTGCCCCTAAATATCCTCATTATAATGAAGATGAAGATGGGGTATACCGGTTTTATTCACTTCCGTCTCCTACAAATCCTGATTTTACTCTAGCTATTCCGATACTGCCTGGCCTGAATATGCTAATAAAAAAGCTTAACCTGGATATAATTCATGTACATTCCCCATTTACTATGGGGAGAGTAGGACTGCGCTATGCCAGGAAATATAATATCCCTATTGTTTTTACTTTTCATACCTTATATGATCAATACGTACATTATGTACCGGTTGCTCACGAACTAGCCAAGGAAGTTACTATAAAGTATAGTGATTATTTTTGCAATCAATGTGATCATGTTGTAGTACCAACTAGTGAAGTCGAAC
The DNA here is from genome assembly GCA_964482585.1 of uncultured Syntrophomonadaceae bacterium. Taxonomy (GTDB): domain Bacteria; phylum Bacillota; class Syntrophomonadia; order Syntrophomonadales; family Syntrophomonadaceae; genus CAYZYO01. The sequence continues at coordinate 17,250 of CAYZYO010000020.1, forward strand.
AGATTCTGCATAACCGTGAAGTAAAAACTCCGGTAACCGTAATACCAACTGGAGTACCACTGCACAAGTATACAAAAACAAATGGCAATTGGCTTCGTAGCCAGTATGATATCCCAGAAGGAACCAGGATACTACTGTTTGCAGGTAGGTTAACCAGGGAGAAAAATCTTGAGTTTCTCATTAAAGCATTCAAAAAAATAAAAAATGAAATAGTAAATACCTGCCTGGTTCTAACTGCTCAAGGGCCTCAGGAAAGCGAGTTAAAGAAACTGGTCCTCGATCTGGGCATGTCTTTAGAGAAAGATGTGATATTTACTGGTTCAGTTCCTTTTGATATCCTGGTAGATATTTATTTTTCCTCAGACCTTTTTGTTTTTTCTTCTATGACTGAAACCCAGGGACTGGTGCTGATAGAAGCGATGGCTGCAGGATTACCGGTAGTAGCTGTTAGGGCGTACGGAGTACAAGATATGGTAGATAATGGTGTCAATGGATTTTTAACCAGTCCCAATCTTAATGATTTTGCTGATGCAGTATGTACACTTCTCCAGAATGATACAACCTATTGCAGGTTCCAGAAAAATGCCTTAAAGAAAGCTGAAAGTCTTTCATCTGCTAATATGGCTCAAAAGCTAGAAGCTCTATATAATAGACTATACGAAACCAATCGGCCCCGGCGCCATAGGACAATTGATATTACATCCTGGTTTGGTTCGTGATTAATTATTGGATAAGTTTGCAAGGCCTGTTTACCACAGGTCTTTTTTTATGGTTCAAAAGTTGAGGGATTTGCATAATTGATTCCACTGCGAAAAATATTATACATTATATATTGTAGAGAGACTTTAGTCTCCCCTAAATACCGTTATTATTTGGCTCGTAGGATAGCCCCTATTTATAAGAATTAGAGTTTTTGCAGTGGAACATAATTACTAGTTTATGTTATTAAAACTGTTGCATCCGTAGAGGAGACTTCAGTCTCCGACTTAAATCCTGAAGCCAAGTGACATAGTGATTTTTTAAATTATGCAAAACTATCAAGAAAAATATTTGATAAATTTTATTTTCTAAAGTTTTGCAGTAGAATAGGTAATATGAAAAAATACGGGGTAGATTAAATGAATAAATTACAATTAATGCTGGCGGTAATAGTAGGGAAATTGGCTATTTTATTAAGCCGGAGGTTAGGCAATCAGGGAAGCGATTTTCCGGGCAAGCTGGCCAGAAAAATATATCCATCTATTCTGCAAGATTTAGCTGGTCATATAACAGATGACATTATTATTATAACTGGTACTAACGGTAAAACTACAACTACTAATATGATTGCTGAAATCATTAAAGAAAAGGGTTACAGCTTTATACATAATCAAGCTGGTGCGAACTTAATATCTGGGATTACCACTGCTTTTATAGAAAAAAATAATTTTGCTGGTACTCGCAAATTTAATTACGCACTTTTAGAGACAGATGAAGCTAATGTTCCCCTGCTGCTTAAGGAAATAAAACCTAGTGTACTCCTTATAACTAATTTTTTTCGAGATCAGCTGGACAGATATGGAGAGCTGGACCATACAATTAACTTGATAAAAGATGCGGTAAGACACACTGGTATAGAGTTGATTCTTAATGCCGATGACCCCTTAGTTGCACATTTCCAGAGAGAAACCGGGCTTCACTGCTGGTATTATGGATTTACAGATACCATTTATGATTCCAGCGAAAGCTGTGAAAGTAGAGAAGGAAGATATTGCGTTTTTTGCGGACAGGAGCTTATCTACAAGAGATATCACTATGCTCAACTGGGAAAATTCAGCTGTCCTGGATGTGGTAACCAGAACCCGAGCTGCAACTTTACCGGGCAGGAACTTATTATGCATCCCAGTATTGAATTTAGAATCAACGATATTAGAATCAATAGTCCTTATCAAGGCTTTTATAATGCCTATAACATACTTGCAGCAGTTAGTGTTTGCAAACTGTTGGGAATTCAAAATGAAATAATAGAAGGTGCGATTGCCAGGTATCAGCCTCGTGCTGGTAGAATGGAAAACTTTATAATTAACGGGAAGAGAACAATTTTAATACTGGTAAAGAATCCTGCAGCATTAAATCAGACCCTATCAACTCTATTATATGATCCGGCGAAAAAGAGCCTGTTTTTTGCCCTGAATGATAATGCAGCCGATGGACGGGATATTTCCTGGATTTGGGACGCAGATGTGGAGATAATAAATGATGAAACAGCCAATATTGATGGTATTATTTGCTCTGGACAAAGAAGTGGAGATATTGCAGTACGCATTAAATATTCTGGGTTCAATGAAAACGATATAATTATTAAATCAGATTTACAAAGTGGAATAGAAGAGGCAATTAAGAAAAACAGTGAGGCTAGTTATATTCTATCTACTTATACGGCACTCTTTGAATGTCGCCGTATATTACAAAAATTAGAGGGTACATCGTTACCCATTATAGAACAACAAAGGCAAGTTCAGGAATAACCAAAAACCAATTGCACCTTATAAAAGAGGGAGAGAAAAATGACTGAATTTACTATAGCTCATATGTATCCAGACTTAATGAATCTTTATGGCGACCGGGGTAATCTTATATGCCTGAAAAAAAGAATTGAATGGTATGGATATAAATGTACTATAAAGATAATCCGGATGGGGCAAAGCCTTGATTATAGTAATATAGATATGGTCTTTATTGGCGGTGGCTCTGACCGTGAACAGGCGTTGGTTTGCCACGACCTGATAAAGAAAAAGGATGATCTAATGGTGGCAATAGAATCCGGGCTGCCTATGCTTTGTATTTGTGGGGCCTATCAACTACTGGGAAAAGCTTATTTATCACATGATGAAAGACTATTAAATGGCCTGGGTTTATTAGACTTCTATACCCGGGGTGAGCAAAAGCGGCTTATAGGTAATGTTGTTATTAACTCTGAAATATACGGACAAAATGTAAGTGTAGTGGGTTTTGAAAATCATAGTGGACGTACCTATTTTGATGACCAAAGGCTTAAGCCTTTTGGAAAAGTAATCAAAGGGTATGGCAATAATGGAGAAGATAATACTGAAGGAATAGCATATAATAACCTGATTGGCACCTATCTGCATGGTCCTCTACTTCCTAAAAATCCGGCAATTACTGATTACTTTATAAAAACTATGGCAGACAGAAAAGGGCTAACAATTGAAAACAGGCTTGATGATTATATAGAAAACTTTGCGCAAGAACAGGTGAAAAATAAAATCCTTAAGCAGCAATAGTATCCAGGGGGAGTAAGTCGTTTTTTTATTGGCTAGGTTGTGTATTAATCGATACTATCTAATTTATTGCGGTCAAATAGATTAGATCCGATTTAAGATACAAGATCAGGAAACAATTGTATATATCGCAATATCAGGGGCAGAATACTAACAAAACGCAAAAACAAAGGAGTGTTCTGCCATCAGTGTTAATACCGCTTTGAAAATAGAACCTTTTCCTATTGAATTGATAAAAGATCGCATGAAAGATATATTAAAAACCAATATTTATGATATCGATACTATTTTAGAGTATCTATTAGCAACTAATGGGAAAATGATTAGGCCCAGGCTGGTTTACCTTACTGCATCTTTATATCCCCATAATACTTTAATAATCACAGATATTGCGGTTGCAGTAGAATTAATCCATATGGCTTCATTGGTACATGATGATGTTATTGACCATGCATCTATTAGAAGAGGAGCTGAGAGTATTAACAGCCGCTGGGGAAATCAAATCAGTGTTCTAACGGGTGATTATCTATTTGCTACTGCTTTTAACCTTATCAATAAACATAATCAAAGCGAAATAATGGACAGTATAACTGAAACTATACAGATCATGTGTTCTGGAGAAATAAAGCAGCTATCAATGAGTTATAACATTGATCTAACTGAAGAAGACTATTTTGACAAAACCTATAGAAAAACAGCCTGCTTATTTGCTTCCAGCTGCAAAGTAGGTGCCCTTACGAGTTCTATGCCTCCTGACGAAATATCCAGTATCGAACAATATGGTTTATGCCTGGGATATGCTTATCAAATAATAGATGATGTTTTAGATTTCGTTTCCGACTCCAGTCTTTTAGGAAAACCTGCAGGAAATGATCTATTGCAGGGGAATATAACCCTGCCGGTAATACTGGCTCTCAGGAATGAAGAATACGGTTTAAAACTAAGACAGCTGTTGCAAAGAGATAGTCTTAATAAAGATAGAATACCACGGGTATTAGAAATTATGTTAAAAACCGGGGCGATTAAAGAGTCTATAGAGCGTTCCCAACTGTATATGCGGCTCGGGTTAAAAATACTTGATCAAATTACTGCCGGTCCAGCCTTGCAGGAATTAAAAGATACAAGCGAACATCTAATAAAAGGATATTACGAAAAATTGGATAAGTTTGGAGGAAGTTATGATGGGAGGCCTGAAGGTGGCAATTCCTATTAAAGACGCCAAATTAAAGCCTCATATTACTGAAAGTATGAAACAGGATAGCCGGGGAAAAATTCTCTGGCATTTTATTGTGCATACCTTGCCTGGAGTACAAACCCTGCTGAATCAATGGAAAAGACAGGCAGCCAGCTGTAGTGATGTTCAACTCTACAAGCAGGCCGTTGCCAGTTTACAAACCAAAGCATTTCACTGCCAGGGAGGAGCAGTTTTTGCTGTACCCTACAAAGCCCAGGAAGATGTTCTGTTAAGATTAATAGTGGCTTATCAAACTATATGTGATTACCTGGATAACTTATGTGACCGGGCAGGATGTACTGATGGCAATGCCTTTTTACAGCTTCACCAGGCACTTATAGATGCTTTATCTCCCGGCAGTAAACCGGTTGATTACTATCAATATTATCCGTTTAAAAATGATGGGGGTTATTTGGAGAAGTTGGTTAACGAGTGCAGGCTATGTGTAGAAAAGCTTCCAGCCTTCCATATGGTGCATGAAGCTGTAATCAACCTGGCCGATGATTACATCCAGCTCCAGGTAAAAAAGCACATTGAATGGGATAAGAGAGAAAAAGTACTAATAAAATGGGCAGAAAAACATATTATAGATTATCCAGGTCTTAAGTGGCAGGAATTCTCTGCTGCTTGTGGATCAACCCTGGGATTATTTGCATTATTGGGGTTGGCATCTGAAGAAAGGGTTGAGCAACAAGAGGTTCAAAACACAGTCAGGGCTTATTTTCCATGGATATGCGGGCTGCATATTCTGCTGGATTACTTAATTGATCAGGCAGAAGACCGTGCAGGCAAAGACTTGAACTTTACCTTTTATTATGCTAATCAAGAAGAACTGGTAAAAAGGCTTAAACTATTCGTGGCAAAATCACATACACATGCTAAAAAGCTTTCTCATCCGGTATTTGGCAGGACAGTAGTGGAAGGGCTTCTGGCTATGTATCTCTCAGACAAAAAAGTTAAACAACAGGGCTTTAAGAAAATAGCTTATGAATTAATAAATCAATCTGGTCCCGGTGCCTGGAGGACCTATCAGTTGTGTTCTGTAGTACGGAAATTCCTTTAAACTCATAGCTGCTTGGTAAAAGAAGAGAGAAACACTTACGGTTAGAACCCTTAATGAAAGGTCAGGCTATAAGCTAAAAATCATTAAAGTTTTTTCACGCCAACTACTTACATTTTATTGTAGTTGCTTTTAATCTAGATTATTATTGAACTATAAATTTTTCTTAAGAGAGGAGTTAATAAAAATGGCTGATATAATAGACCATCAGATATTTGGGGATGATATGCAAATCGTGGAAATTGAACTTGATCCGGGTGAAGGAGTACGGGCGGAAGCAGGAGCCATGATGTACATGGATCAAAACATAGAAATGCAGACTTCCACTGGAGGTGGAATATTTAAGGGGTTTAAACGGGCTGTTACTGGAGAAAGTTTTTTCATTACCACCTTCATGAATAACGGCCGCGGTAAGCAGCACGTTGCTTTTGGGGCTCCTTATCCGGGGAAAATAATACCGGTTGACCTGGGGATGTTTAATGGAAAAATACTATGCCAGAAGGATGCCTTTCTTTGTGCTGCCCGTGGAATTGAGGTTGAATTAGCTTTTACTAAACGTATTGGTGCAGGCCTATTTGGTGGTGAAGGCTTTATCCTTCAGAGACTTGAAGGAGATGGTATGGCCTTTATCCATGCTGGAGGCACCTTGATTGAAAAGAATCTTACTTCCGGAGAAATGCTCCGGGTTGATACCGGGTGTCTGGCAGCACTTGCCACATCTGTTGACTACGATATTCAATTTGTCGGGGGATTTAAAAACGCCCTATTTGGTGGAGAAGGAATTTTCCTGGCTAAATTAACCGGACCTGGAAAAGTATACCTGCAGAGTCTACCCTTTTCCCGTCTGGCTGACCGCATTTTTGCTGCTGGACGTTTTCAAAACAAAGGAGAAAGCAAAGGTGTTGGAGGTGTAGGCGGCAATATCCTGGGTAATTTCTTGGGCGGTGATAGATAATTATAAAAGCAGGACTTGCTAAAACGGATTAATTTTAATTTGTTTTAAAAGATACTTTCTTAAAGAATGGCTGTTCACTCACATATGAGGCTTTTCCATAATAGCTATTATATATTATCAAAATACCTGTACCCTGAAGAAATCCGTGGAGAGGAGACTTCAGTCTCCGGGCTGATAGTCTCCTGCCTCTTACTACTGACCCTGCCTCCTCCACCCCTCTGCTCCCTTCGCATCTTCCGCCCCCCGTAGACTCCAGTCTCGAGCTAGGCTGTCATTAGGAACAAGAGACATTCTTTAAATTAAAAAACACTCTGAATTAACCCCTCAGGTCAACATGACACAACCACCCGCCTTCAGTCGCCGGCCAGCCGCAAATCAGAGTGAGAGGGCGGGGACTGAAGTCGCCTCTACGATTCTGTCCGGCAAGGTGACTGCATTAAACGTTTATTTTAGTATTAAAATCTATAGTACGGCAGTATTGCAATAATAAGTTTTTATCATAAAAATTTAAATTTATTTTGTATTCAATCAATTATTAGCAGGTAAATTTCCCTCTAATGTCCAAATAATAAAAATCAAGTAATTGTAAATCTTAAGAAAGGATAGAAAGTATGAAACTAAGCAGTTTAATAAACCAAAGAGTACAGACTTATTACTGGGTAGAAGATCTAAATTGTGCTACAACTATGTTAAAGATACTAAGCTCAATTTTTAGTATGGAATTAGCCGACCAGGTAATAGATGCGGCAACAGGAATGCATGGAGCAGGTTCCTACCAGGCTCAATGCGGATTGGTAGAGGGTACACTGATGTTCATTGGAATTATCGGGAAACGTATTGGGCTTACAGATGAGGAAATTGAAACCTACTGCTATAATTTCGCTTATGAATTCGAACAACACTTTGGCAGTTTAGTATGCCGGGAACTGCGGCCAGAGGGTTTCAACCCTGACAACCCTCCTCATCTTTGTGAAGAAATAACCAAACAGGCCGTTCTTTTTACTGCCTACTATATTATAGAAAAAATGAAATTATCTCCGGCAAAACAATTTGTATTATATGAAAGATGCTAGAATCTAGAAAGATAATTCATTATATGGTGGTAAACCTTTTGAATATCTCCGGTTTGGGGTAGGGCAGCAATTGTTTTTTCAACATATGCCCTTTCCCTTATAGCTTTTAAAGTAACCGCAAAATTAACATCAAAAATCCAGGTAAGCTTGAAAAGCCTGAGGTCATTAGCAGTTCTAACCCGCTTAACTTCAGCATCTCTTACTAACTTCACCAACAGTACTTCTTTTTCCGATAATCCATCAGGGATTTTATAAACATTGTGCAATTCCACTGCCTTTAATATAAGGTTCCTATCA
>CAYZYO010000021.1:0-9470 GCA_964482585.1 uncultured Syntrophomonadaceae bacterium
AGAATTTTGCATAATTAGCTTACTCAACAAGAGATTCTATAATTTTAACTTTGATTCCATTGCGCAATACATTATATACGTAGAGGAGACTTCTGTCTCCTCTACGATCAAGAATTAGAGTTTTTATTTTCCTAAAAAGAATATGGAGAAAGTACCTGCACCAACATGAGAACCAATTACCGCCCCTATCTCGGAAATAATAAATTCCCGGCACCCAAATTTATTTTCAATCATTTTCTTTATTTCCAGTGCTCCTTCATAATCAACGGAATAGTCTATACCAATCAACTGTTCTTGAAGATTATATCCTCTTTCCTCCATTATTTGTAGCATTCTCTTTTTGGCCTTTTTGACTCCATGTATTTTCTCCAGGGGGACAATCTTCCCATCTACGAAATGCAGAATTAACTTGATATTAAGCAAGTTTCCTAATGCTGCCGAAGTTGAACTTATCCGTCCACCCCTTTTTAGCATTTCAAAATTACCAACCATAAATATATGTTGAACTCTATTTATATTATCTTCTATTTCAGTAATGACTTCTTTCTTGCTTTTACCTGCAGCAACAGCCTTTGCAGCTCTTATTACAGTCAGAGCATATCCTGTGGAAGCACTTTTAGAATCAATAACGGTTATTCTTTCAGGATTTACATTATCACGCGCTACACATGCTGATTGATAAGTACCACTGAGCCCGGAAGAAAATGCAATATAAACGATTTCGTCTTCACTTTCATTCATTACCTTTTCAAATTCTGCTTGAAATTCTCCCGGGTTTATCTGGGCTGTTGTTGGCATCACATCTGATTGAGCAATTAGCTGATAAAATTCCGGCGGACTTATGTCTACCCTGTCTTTGTAAGTATTACCATTTAGAATAACTGACATATGAAAGAGTTTTATTCCCAATTTATCAATAATATCCTCATCCAAATCACAGCCATTATCGGCATATATTAATAATCTACTCACTAAATACCCTCCCCCTACTTTCTTAGCAATTATTTAGTTCTTCTACGCTTTTCCTTAACTTCCTCTTAAACTCTTCTCCTTGCTGTAGAATCATTATGTTTCCTTAAAAAGACTATTGTTGTTAGAATAAATGCCTTCAAGCTATTAAAAATACCCCTTATTTTTTTGCAGATTTTTCATTTCATTTTCTAGATATCTTAGCAATTGTCTCCGGAAGTATTTTTAACAAGTGAGTATTTTGCAAAATAGCTATTTTATATTATTAGTACTTTTGTAAAAAGAGACTTCAGCCTCCGGCTTAACTGTCATCCTGAATTAAAACCAAAAGAGCTAAAGATTCTTCGCTAAGCTCAGAACATGTTTGTTAATTATACAAAACTCTTAAGTAAAAAAAAGATTAATTTAACCAGGCTAATTTTAAAATATTATTAATATTAGCCTGGTTTATAAATTTTTGCTTAATTCCTAAACAAATCATTATTCGCTTAAAACCTCAAAGCCAGATTCTGTAACCCTTACAGTATGTTCCCATTGAGCTGACAAAGAGCCATCCGCAGTAACCGCTGTCCATCCATCATTAAGAATTCTGCACCGGTAACTCCCTGTATTAATCATAGGTTCAATAGTAAAAACCATATTAGGAACCAAAACCATGCCACTATTCTTATTACCATAATGTGGTACCCACGGGTCTTCATGGAATTTAATTCCAACCCCATGTCCTCCAAATTCCTGTACCGCTGAATATCCATGTTTCCTGGCATATTGCTCTATAGTATAGCCAATATCTCCTGTGCGATTAAAAGGCTTGACTTGATCAATACCTAAATAAAGACACTCCCTGGCAACTCTGACCAGATTTTGAGCCTCTAAAGAAGCTTCTCCTATAATAAACATCCGGCTGGTGTCACCATAAAAACCATTTAGAATACTGGTTACATCAACATTAATAATATCACCATTTTTTAAAACAGTTTTATCAGGAATTCCATGACATATTACATTATTTATTGAAGTACAGACACTTTTAGGAAAACCGTTGTAGTTTAGAGGTGCCGGGTAAGCTCCATGCAAAATTGTATACTCATGTACCCAGCTGTTAATTTCATTGGTAGTTGTTCCAACCCCTATTTTTTCAGCAACCATATCCAAAATTTCATTACTTAAGCAGCATGCTTTACGAATCCCCTCAATCTGTTCTTCAGTTTTAATAAGCTCCCGGCCAGGAACAGTATAGCCTTTTCTTTTTAAATCACGCAGTTTCATGTCCTGTTCCATATGGCATTTTTTATACTTTTTACCGCTTCCACACCAGCAAAGGTCATTACGTGTTAAAATACTAATGTTATTACACCCCACTTTCTTAATCCCTTAATCATTTAGATCTGTATATCCACTGCATTTTTGTGGTTATCCTATTAAGGTTTCCATCCACCATCAATTGATATTACTTGTCCATTAATAAAAGCTGCCTTACTCGATAGCAGATAAACACATGTCGAGGCAATCTCTTCAGGAAATCCCAACCTTCCCAGGGGAATTTCATTTGCCAGGTTCTGTATTTCCTGCATACTAAGCTCACCTTGCAACATATCTGTTTGAATAGGCCCGGGAGCAACTGCATTTACTGTTATTCCCGAAGGCCCTAACTCAACTGCCATAGACTTGGTCATAGCTAACAACCCTCCTTTAGAGGCTGCGTATACCGCCTCATATGAGGCGCCGGTTATTCCCCAGATTGAAGCTATATTAATTATCCTTCCAAACTTTTTTCCTATCATATCCGGCAAAGCCCTGCGGCAGCATAAAAAAGGCCCTTTTAAATTAGTATCCATGACCTTCTGCCACTGAACTTCAGTGGTTTCGGTTATAAGTGCTCTAAGAGAAATCCCCGCATTGTTGATCAACATATTTACCGGACCTAATTTAGACTCAATAAGACTAAACATCTTTTCTACATCTTTTTCACAACCCACATCAGCCTGAACAGCAATAGCATTCAAACCCTGGGCCTGGAGTTCTTTTTCCAGCTTTACAGCCTCATGTTTAGATGAATAATAATTAATTGCAACATCTATACCCTGTGCTGCTGCAGCCCGGGCTATCTCTCTTCCTATTCCCCTGCTAGCTCCGGTAATTAAACACACATAATGCTTTTGTTCGTCGAAAATCAAATATTAATTAAGCCTCCCTGTAATCGAATAAACGTTAAATATAATATCATCTATATTTAATAGTTTAATACAATCTGCCTTATTTGTATAATTATGAAAATACCTTTAATAATTATTTCAGGCCAAAATTTGGTCAATGCAGATTCTGTCTATAGAAATTAGCTTGTATTTAATTTTCCACCTATAAGCTACAGCATTCGCCACAGCTGGAACAAAAATCTTTGAGGGTACTAGAATAGATTTATTATATAATAACTCGAATGTCTTTATAGTCCAGTGAGAATCTATACGTATTAAATACTTACAGCTAGCCAAAACGTAGATAATGGTATTGACAATAGTTCCTATAATTTGTAGAATAAGAACAACTATTTTATTTCTGTCGCCAAATTAGCTCTAGTTTTAGGGATTTTTGTTAATTAGCCAGGATGCTTTTAGACCAATGATCGGCAGAATATTTGGTGGAAACTACCTAAATAGATGATTATGGGTATTGGCGAAAGAATAGGACAACCCCTATCAATTTTTATTTATGTGATAGAGGTTAGTTTGTAAACAATTTAACATTAATTACTAGTACAGATTTTTCAGTTGTCCGTTATAGCATATTAGGAATACCCTGTATATGCTGCCTGAGTTAACAGTTTACGTACTTGTTCATTGTATAAATAATTAATGTAAACAATTCTCTAATTTGTAGCAGTAGTTTTGTATCAGGTTAATTAAGTAGGAATTTACTTTTTTTATATCCTACTTTGAGTAACAGACAGGCAGTTCCTCAATCTTGAGTAAGGAAACAAAATGGCCTGTCTTTTTTTGTTCTATAATTACACTCTTTATCGTACTTTATAATTAACAATCATTATATTCTTCTAATATTACTCTCTATATATCTACTTCTATTTCTACTTAATCTGCAGCAATCGTTTTATAATCTCACTCTATTATTAAATTTTCAGGCTTCAAGGGAAGGCTTCGCTTTCATTTACCTTAAAGCAAAGATTTTTATTTTTGGAGGTGATTATCAGGAAAACATTCGCTAAGGAGGAACTATTGATGTAAAAAAATGATTTGGGGGGGTATTATTAATGTCTGGACACAAATATGGATGGGCTAATCCAGGCCCAGCAGGTTTAGTTGCACTAGCAATGGCATGTTTTACTTTCTACGCTCTGCTTACAGGTAAAGTTGATGGTACTTGTATGGCGTTGATGGGTATCTGGTTACTAGGTGGCTTTGTTATTCAGATTGTTGTTGGGGTTATGGAATTACTGGAGGGTAATACTACTGGTGGTAACGTATTTACATTCTTCTCAGCTTTCTTCATGCTGGTAACTGGATTAGAAATGATACTCAAGTATTTCGCAAGTATTAATGGTTGGGCAATGGATGCGAGAATTGACGGTTGGGCATGGTTGCCTTTGGCAATTTCTCTTTTCATCTGGACACCAGCCTACTTTAAGAGTCCATTGTCCTTACTATGTGTTGTACTGGCACTAGATGTAGCGGTGCCGATTGTAGCCTTTAAGGACATGGCTGTTTTAACTGCTCCCTGGGCAGGACCCACAGCCGGTACTTTCTTATTAATCGCTGGTATCTTTGGGCTTTGGACTGCTGCTGGAATAGTACTAAATACTGCTTATGGGAGAGCAGTACTTCCACTAGGTGCACCTCTAGTCAAAGAGACTCCATCTGCAAGCGCACATGGCTAATCAAAATAGCTAGTGGATAAGTATTAACTGAATAAAAAGTTTAAACCACCTGTTCCATACAGGTGGTTTTCCTTGGGCTAGGTCCTTTTATAATTGTTTTATATGAAAATAAAGGCTTTTAATACCTCACCTTACCGGATAGAACCGTAGATAGAACTGAGGCGACTTCAGTCGCCACCCTTTCATCTCGAATCCCACCTGGACCGCGACTGAAGTCGCCTCTACGGTTTAATATTACGCTTTAACATAAGAATTACGTTACAAAACAAGAATACGGCATATTTAGAATTAAAGGCAACTGCAGGAGCTAAGGGTAAAATGTTATAAATTGTTTCAAATACTTATCAAAAAATAACAAAAAAATCTGCGTGAATCTGTGATTAATCACCTATTCTATTTTTATCGGCGGTTGTACCCTCTGGGGGGCATGAGGGGTTAATACTAAATTACTTTGAGAGGATGATCCTTAATTGGGTATAATACATACTTCGTTAGAATTAAAACCAAAATAGATTTCCTTGCCTTTATGAAGCTTAAGCTCCGAATAACGATTTTTAGTTACATAAGATACCAGTTTAATACCATTAAACTCAATATCTACCCGGATAAAGACCCCATTATTTTTTATATTACTGATACCGGCAGAGGAATAATAGTCAGCTGATAATTGAGTATTGCCGAGAATGATGTTTTCAGGTCTAATACCTATATAATCATGTATAGAATTTTTATCCGGGATTTTTATACTAGATTTGTTGTTTAACTCACCCATTTTTACCAGATTCTTCATCCCCACAAATTCAGCTACAAAAACAGAATTAGGCTTATTAAAAACATCCTCTATAGGTCCGGTCTGAATAATGCTGCCATCTCTTATTATTCCTACCTGGCTGGCCAAATGATAAGCCTCTCTAAAATCGTGAGTTACCATAATAACAGTTATTCCAAGAGTTTTATGCAGATTGGCTAACTCATCTTCTATCTTTTCTTTTATTCCTGAATCAAGGGCTGATAAAGGTTCATCTAGCAGTAAAACATCGGGTGGAACAATCAAAGCACGTGCCAGGGCTACCCTCTGTTTTTCGCCACCACTTAAGAAAACCGGATACCGTTCAAGAATATGTTCTATTCTTAATAACTCTACAATAGTCTTGTAATTGTTTTTATATGTTTTATTATTAGCATCCTTTTTAAAGCGCAACCCGTATTTAATATTATCCTTAACCCGCATGTGGGGAAATAATGCTAGATCCTGATAGCATATCGATATGTTGCGTTCTTCTGGTTTTTTGCCGGTCAGATTCCTTCCATTTATTACTATTTGCCCATTTATTACCGGCTTCAGCCCGGCTATAGATTCCAATAATACTGTTTTTCCTGATCCCGTCGGTCCCAGAAGAACAAAAAATTCACCCATTTTAATATTTAAGTCTATTTCTTTTAAACTAAAATTACCAAGCTTAACTGACATATTTCTTATTTTAATCATATTTCTTCCCCCCTGGAACGATTAGCTGCAAGTAGCCTTAATAAAATAAATACTATTAAACATATGATAATTAAAATGACAGTTACCGGGATAGCATACATCATCCCATAAGCTGTAAATCTTTCATAAATCAATGTCGGTGCAATCATAGGGTGATAAGCCAGAATAATTACTGCTCCAAATTCACTAATAGCCCGGGCCCAGGTCATTATCATGCCACTTAAGATATCTCTCCAGGCCAGGGAAAATGTTACTAAAAAAAATGTCTGTATATGACTGGCTCCAAGTGTACGGGAAACATTTTCCATGCGCGGTGAAACCCACTGGAAAGCCTCTTTAGCCGCATTAATAAGAAAGGGCATACTTACGAAGGTCATAGCAATTACTACGGCCGTAACTGTTCCCATTACTTCTATACCCATACTTTCCAGCATCTGTCCTGTCCATCGTCGCGGACTTATCACGGTTAACAAACAAATACCTGCTACCGGGTGCGGTATTACAATAGGGATATTAATTATACTCTCTACCAGATTTTTACCTTTAAAATCATTTCGAGCCAGGAAATAGGCAAAAGGAACACCCAATACAAAAGATACTATTGTTGCTAATGTCGCTGCACCTATACTTAAAGAAATTGTTTTTATGACTTCTCTATCTCCCAGTGTCTCCCATATAATCCCCGGCTTGGTCCAAAAAAGGGTGCTAATAATTGGATACATGAAAAATAATAGTATAATGGTTCCTGAAAAGATAGATACAATAAATATTAGTTCTAGTTTTTTCTTCTCCATTTAACCCCTCCAATTTATCCACACACAACAAAGTGGAGGTTGGATAGTATAATTCCAACCCCCTGACACGAAAATACCCTGTTCTTAGTGGATAAGTGCCGATAATTCTTCCGGGAAGCCTTCCCCATGTACTTCAATATTTTCAGGAACTGGTTGGCCGTTTTCCTTTAAAATCTTTAATCCCTGTTCTTGGTCAAAAAAGAATTTTAAGAATTCTAAAGCAATTTCATTATTTTCCCCACTTTTTGGCATAGTAATACCATATACTATAGGTGATCCTTCCCGGGTAACTGTTTCACCTGGTTCTGAACCCGCAGTTTCTAAAGTAGCATTTTTATAAAAATCTATATGTTGGATATCACTCAAATTTATTGTATCTGGCAACTCAACCCATTTAAATACTGGATTGGCATCTGCATGCTGCCTTGCTACGCTCTCATATTCGAATGCATAATCTAAAGTGCCGGTTTCTAATAATGATATTAACTCAACTGATTTTGGACGAATGTTCTCCTGGGGACAACCATCACAAAGGTTTTGATATAATCCAGGTTCTTCATATTCTTTTTCTGCCAGCTGCCAACAAAGCACACTCCTGTAACCACACGGATCATCATCCGGATTGCTGTGCCCGTAATCAACATCTTCTCTTAATAGAACTTCATACCAGTTATCTGGATTAATTTCATCAGCATATTCACTCTGGTCAGTATACATTATAACCATGGAGTTATTAGCAAATAATGCATTCCAGTCAGTATATTCCGGTATTAAATCATTGTCTATAATTAAATAATCGGCTGAAGCAAAAATATCCACTTTGTCTCCAAGATCTACAATTTGACGACTCAACTTGGTACTGCCAGCAGAAGTCCTCTGAATATCTACTTTCGGGTACTGGTCTTCAAATTCCTTCTCCAGAGCTTCAAAAGGAATTGCTAAACTGCCCGCATGATAAACCACCAGATTTCCCTCTAAATCGGCTGCTTCTTCCTGATTATCAGCAGCCCCTCCACAACCCGCAACCATGACACTACAGAACACTAGAATAAGTAAACATACTAACCATCTGTTTTTTCTTAACATCCTAATCCTCCTCATAATTTTAATTCGAATCTTAACGAATAATCTTTCAGTCTTTTCGGATTTCACCTCCCTTTACTCTACTAATTAAATCCTTCGCTCAACTTAACCGTGCAAAACAATAGCCTAAAAACAAAAAAGACACGCCAACACGTGTCCAGATTAAAAACAATAGAAGTTGTGTTTATCTTCTTTCCAAACACGGGAGGCCAGGTAATTTCTCACCTAACCCATTGGCTAATGATCATGGGCATAACCTTTAGATCAGTCAGCTCGAAGATATATAATATTAATCTTTTAATTAATTATGCTGGTTACATAATTCGTCATTAGTTTATATTATCCTGCTAATTTGGAAACTTTTTTAGCTTTAAATCATTACATAATTCCAACATAGAGAAAATACAAACCTAATCCAACCAAAAAAACGCCGCATATCATCAAAATTATCTGGTATATCTTGTCACTAAGAAATTTTCTTCCTCCAGCAATTGCTGCAGCTACCAGTGAATACCATAACAGGTCAGCCATAATATGTCCGGAAAAGAATGAAGCCAATCCTATGGTTCCATTTTTCAATGAAAAAGTAACATAACTGATTCCTATCGTTGCCCACCAAATAGTGAAATAAGGATTAGCAATACTTGTAAAAAAACCTGTTATTACCGGATATAAACTGCTGGTTTTTCCCCTATCTGCCGGTGGTGATACTGGTATATCGGGATCCACTGCCGCTTCAGCAGTTAAAGGTAATAACAACCTGCCTTTTAAAACGTCTTTAATCATCCCACAGCCCATATAAATGAGAAAAGCCCCACCAATAACAGCTATCCAGCTGAAAACTGCCGCATTGGTAAGATAGACTGATAAACCTGCAACCAGGGCAACTATCAAAATAAGTTCCAAAATGCCATGTCCCAACACTATCAGCGGACCAGCAATAAAACCCCGCCGGGCACTTTCACCAATAGTAACTGTCAGTAAGGGGCCAGGCATCATAGCACCTGATAAACCTACCATAAAAGAAGTGGTAAATATTAACCCGAGTTCCATAACCAAATCTCCTCCCATTTTGAAAACAAAACCAATGGCCAGCTTGGATTATAATATATCTTATTTAGCTTAACTATTCTATAATAAAATCCATTAATAAATAAATGAAATCAGTATGAAAATAAACGCTTTATACAGTCACCTTATCGGATAGAACCGTAGATAGCTTCGTAGAGGCGACTTCAGTCGCCTC
>CAYZYO010000021.1:9570-24669 GCA_964482585.1 uncultured Syntrophomonadaceae bacterium
ATCTGTGGTTAATCACCTTGCTTTATTTTCATTGGTGGTTGTGGCCTGTGGCCATGGCTTCAGTCGCCGGCTAACCGAATAATAACGGTATTTAGGGGAGATTGAAGCCTCCTATAAAGATGCAGGATTCTAATGATATAAAATAGCTGTTATGTTAGCATAAAGTATGTTATTGTTTATCAGTTTGGCAGTTCTCAAAAAAAAGAGACCCTGTTCCACACAGGTCTCTTCTTTATTTTGACATTCGTTAGATTAATCTTAAGTTTAATTTTCACTACTTTTTGAGTTCTTTAATTAATTGAGGAACTACTTCATAAAGATTACCAACTATCCCGTAGTCCGCAACCTCAAAAATAGGAGCGTTTTCATCACTATTAACAGCACAAATAACCTTCGCATCCCTAATGCCGGTTACATGCTGTATCTGGCCGGATATGCCAACACCGATATAGAGCTCCGGCTTAACTGATATTCCTGATAAACCTATACAAAGGTCTTCTGATAACCAGTGCATTTCTTCGGATATTGGCCTGGTACAACCTATTTCCCCTCCCAGGACTTCTGCCAGCTGTTGAGCTAGCACCATATCTTCTTGCTTTTCAATTCCTCTACCTACACCGATTACTACTCTGGCTTCCCTTATATCTTGAGATTTTCTGTCCTTTGGCCTTCTTTCCAGTATTTTAACCGGAGCCTGTGGAGGAGTTAAAAGTTCCCTGATCTGCCCTTGTCTTGCCCCCTGTTCTGCTACAGCTTCAAAAGTCCGTGCTGGTATGGTAGCCATTTGTGGACGTTTTGAACAAACTACTTTTTGGACACCAGCTCCACCATAAACCAGCCGATCCATTTCTACTAATCCCGTTTCCTGGTCTAAACTTAACCCTATACACTCACTGCATAAACCTGTCTCTAAACCGGAGGCTATACGAGCAGCAATTTCTTTTCCCCGTATGGTTCCTGCCAACAAAAAAATATCTGGCTCCTCTTTTTGGGCTTCAGATATTATTGTCGGTATATAAGCATCCAGGAGTTGATCCCCTTTTAAAGGGGGCAATAACAGAACTTCATCAGCTCCATGGTTAATATGATCTTGAGCCATTTCATGATTATAATACAACAAGCTCACCAGTTTAGTTTCCAACTGTGCAGCCAGGTCGGTCCCAATGTTTAATAATTCCAAACTCTGCTCCTGGTTTTCTGCGAATATCCAAACTCCTGCCATGATTCCACCTCCTAGCCAATTACTCCTTCTTTTCTTAGAGCATCTATAAACCTTTGAATATCTTCAGAACTATCCGTAAACTTCTCGCAGTTGCGCTCCATACTAGCTGCTGTAATAGATTTCGTTTGTAAAAACGGTTCATAATTCCCGGAAAAATCATTTCTGGTAATTTCTATAACCGGTTTCTTGGAAGCTCCCAGGGTATCTTTTAACCCTGGAATCCGGGGAGAATTAATGTCAGGTAAAACCGTAACCAGCACCGGCATCGGAGCAGAAATCAATTCTACCCCATCCTCAATTTTGCGCTCCGCTATAACCTGGTTATCTTTTATTTCAAGCTTCTGCACAAACGAGATACTCGGTATTCCTAACCTTTCTGCCAAACGCGGTCCAACCTGCTGAGCATAAAGATCACTTGATCCTTCACCACAAATTATTAAATCAAATTCGATTTGCGCATTAATTATTTCCGCCATAATTGAAGCTGTCTGCGAAGGCTCCAGGTTTTTAAATGAATCATCTTTAATAAAATAAGCTTTTTCAGGACCACGCGACAGAGCATCTTTTATGCCTTTGGTAGCCTCAGGTAGACCTACTGTAACTGCTACAACACTTCCTCCATATTGTTCTTGAAGGCGAACTGCTTCTTCAATAGCATTACGATCATAATCACTTATTTTGTAGTCTACTGATCCAAAATCTAGATGGCCTGAAGAATCGGTTCTGATATATGCTTCATCTATAACCCATTTAAAACAAGTCACAATATTAGGCATAAATAATCACCTCATTTAGTTTTTTAAAGGGGTCAGGAGATTAACTCCCGACCCCTCACACTCTAATTGTTAATATTACCGAAGGATATTTCCAGCTATAACCATTCTCTGGGCTTCAGAAGTACCCTCGTAGATTTCAGTTATTTTCGCATCCCGCATTAATCTTTCAACTTTAAAGCCCTTGCAATAACCATAACCACCATGTATTTGAACTGCTTTAATAGTATGTTTCATAGCTACTTCAGCACAAAATACCTTGGCCATAGAGGCTTCCTTGGTAAATGCCTGTCCCTGGTCTTTCAACCATGCTGCATAATAAGTCAAAAATCTGGCAGCAGTCAAGTCTGTATACATATCAGATATCCACCATTGGACCGCCTGATTTCTTGATATCGGTTTTCCAAACTGAACCCTTTGTTTGGAATAACTAATAGACTCGTCTAAAGCTGCCTGGGTAATACCTACGGCCTGAGCTGCAATACCAATTCGCCCATGGTCAAAACAGTTCATAGCTATTTTCATACCATCGCCTTCTTTGCCTAAGAGGTTTTCTTTAGGTACCCGGCACTCTTTAAAAATTAATTCTGATGTTTGAGATGCTCTAAGTCCCATTTTCTTAAAATGTGCACCTACTTTAAGCCCCGGGGTATCCTGGGAAACAATAAATGCACTCATACCCTTCCTACCTGCAGACTTATCAGTCCAACCAAAAGTGACAAAAGTATCCGCTACCGGACCATTTGAGGTAAAAGTTTTGGTCCCATTAAGTACATATTCATCCCCATCAAGTACCGCCGTAGTTGTTGCTGCACCAACATCAGTTCCTGCCCCGGGTTCTGTAAGAGCAAAAGCTCCAATGTGTTCTCCCTTAGCCATAGGAATAAGATATTTTTTCTTCTGCTCTTCATTTCCAAAAAGATAAATTGGTCCACATGCTAAACCAGTATGTACTGACATGGTAAATCCGGTCGAAGCACAGGAACGAGAAAGCTCTTCTATCGCAACAGCATAGGTTAAGTAATCAGAACCTCCCCCACCATATTCTGTTGGGAAAGGCATACCCATCCAACCACCTTCTGCTAGTTTCTTAATTACCTCAGCCGGGTAACGGCTGTTCTCGTCTATCTCTACTGCTATCGGATCAACATATTTTTCGGCAAACTCTCTCATGTTTTGACGAACCAGCTCTTGTTCTTCCGTTAATTTAAAATCCATTGTAACCTCTCCTTTCTGTTTGACCAAGTGTATTTCTCCCATAATGGTATAAAATATACTCATCTTGGAAGGTTTTAATGTCTTTGGTTGAATTCTAATGTTAAAAAATTAGTTTGTCAACCATTAATTCGTGCACCAAATATTTTGTCGGTTATTGTACATAAATTGGTAATATTGGTATGATAGTGATAGGTATTATGCGGTGAGTAGTAGTCAGATTATGACAAAGAATCCCGGATTTATAACCCGGGATTAATTTTAAAAAGTAGTTCTCTTAAAGATTCCGACTGTATCTCATCTAAATTTCGTAGTGCTTTTTTGTTGGCTTTTTCAATCACCTTGGAAAGAGGTTTCTCTAGTTCCCGGCCTTTTTCAGTTAGAAGAACCTGAAGAGCCCTGCGATCTTTTGGATCAGCGTGCTTTTCAATCAGGCCTTTTGCTTCCATTCTGTCAAGTATACCTGTAACACTAGAGCTATCAAGAAACAATCTTTCTGCTAGCTGTTTCGCGGTCTGCCCATTTTGGTCCCAAAGACACTTTAATACTGCATATTGACCGGGAGTAACCCCAAACGGGACTAATTCCGCTTTAAATAACTGATGTACTGATTGCTGAGCTTTAGTAAGTACAAAATTTACACACTGTTCCAATTCCACTCTTTCAACTTCCCTTCCTAACCACATGTTCCCAACTTTTCGCAAATTATATTATAGCATACAGTATAATAATATTGTCTCGAAAAATTTGACAGCTACTATAAAAAAACAATTTTAAAATATATTTCTGCTAAAATAACCTTTTTTTGGATGTATAAATAAATTTTAGGATTCACCTATTTCTGGGACTATACATATAAAAGAAAATTCTTTTTCTCCGTCATTAATAAACTGGTGGTCAATTTCATCCGGAATATAAGCTACAGAACCTTCCTTAACATTATGCTGCTTGCCATCCATATAAAGAATTCCCCTTCCAGCTATGATATAATTTATATGCGGCCAGGGGTGTGCATGTCTTGGGGTTTGTCCTCCTGGCCCAAGGGTAAATAGCCTCATTGCCCATCCTTCCCAACCATGATCTACATTAATCAGAACCTGTTTAAATGCATTTATCGCACCAGATGCTTTAACGTGGACCTTTTTAATATCTTCAACATTACCTATATGCATTTATTTCCCTCCAGTCCTTTTTTATTCTTCAATATAATTATACTGCAATTATAAAAATCCTGTAAAAAATGGACAAAAGCATTTGTTGGAATTTTTAATAAGCTGCTTAGTATCAAAATACGTTAAGATAATATACAGGGGATTAACATATCCAGCTTTTTACTGAGAATAAGTACAGAATTCATGGAGGTATATAGTTGAATATTGAAAAGTACAGGATTCTTAATGAAGAATTACCCGGTTCAATTGGTGATTTAGGAACTTTTCTTCCCTATGTGATTGGAGCCATAGCGATAGGAGGACTTGATGCAACCGGTGTTTTTACTATGTTTGGTCTTATGTATATTTTTACCGGTTGGTTTTACAGAGTACCTGTGCCGGTACAACCAATGAAGGTTATCGGCGCCGCTATTCTGGTTCACCACCTAACTGCCGGAGAAGTTGCTGCAGCAGGTTATATGATGGGGTTTACTCTATTATTTTTAGGCTTAACCGGTTTAGTAGATAAGTTGGCTAAATTTACCCCGCAAAGTGTTACCTCTGGTATTCAAGCAGGTCTTGGTATAAGTCTGGCTCTGCTAGGTATTACCTTCATCAAAACAGATCTGTTTCTTGGCCTACCTATTCTTCTATTAATGCTCTTGCTATTTGGCAATAAAAAAATACCTGCTTCTATTATTGGAGTTTTAGGTGGAACCGTTCTCGCTTTTATTATTCACCCGGAACTATCTTTTCCTCACCTGACACCTGGGGTTCATCTTCCAACGATTTTTTTACCTGAATTGGCAGATTTTAACCGGGGCTTCACCCTGGCTTATCTGCCCCAGCTTCCCTTAACCCTTACTAATTCTATCCTGGTCACAGCTGTTCTTGCTCATGATCTCTATTCTGACCGGGCTAAAAAAGTAACCGAAAAAAATCTCTGTCTTACCCTGGGGATTGGTAATTTAATTTCTGTTCCCATGGGGGGATATATTATGTGTCACGGTAGTGGCGGAATGGCAGCACATCATCGTTTCGGCGGCCGAACCGGTGCTACAACTATTATTATGGGAAGTATTCTATTATTAACCGGTATTATCCTGGGCCCTTCAGGTCTGGCTTTAATGGAAATAATTCCTAAAGCCGTACTTGGATCTTTGCTTTTTTACAGTGGAATTGATTTGGTTACTGGAGTAAAAAACATCAAGGGAAATAATAATTTTTATTCCTTCATTATAGTGGTAATTGTGTCTGTAGCAGTTAATCCGGCAGTAGCCTTTATTATTGGAATACCGCTGGTCTATCTGCTCAATAAAGGATGGGTAAAGGTATAAATCCAAGCTGACGCACAGGAGAACCGTCCCCTTGTGCGCGCATTTTACCTCGTTTTAATATTCATCACTTTTCTTTTTTTCCAATGCTTCTTTAAACAATTCTCCCAAGTTCTGCCCTATATTTTTATTATCACTGTATTGTTTTATTAATTTCTGGTTTACCCTGCTGGTTTTTTTGTCCTTTTTAAAAATACTATCCTCTCCTTTTTTTTCGGGCTCCCGATGTCCGCAACCCGGATCAGGGCAGACCAGCATTTTTCCTTTTTTAGCTTTTACAAGCAGCATATTCTTACCGCAAATAGGACATTTGTTTTTGGTAATATTATCTGCTTTATATACACCGGTATCAAGTTTTACCTTTTTTACAATTTCTGCAGTATTTTTTCTTATATCAGTCAAAAACTCTTTTTTACTGCTTTTCCCATCTGCTATGCTGCTGAGCCTTTGCTCCCATTGGGCCGTTAATTCAGGCATTCTCAAAGTTTCTGGTACCAATTCAATTAATTGTTTTCCCTTGGAGGTTGGTAGTAGTTCTTTACCATGCCTTTCAATATAAAAGGTATTAAGGAGTTTTTCAATTATTTCAGCCCTGGTTGCCGGGGTTCCAAGCCCGCTACCTTTGATTGATTCACGTAAATCCTGATCCTTAATAAATTTACCTGCATTTTCCATAGCAGTAAGCAGGGTTGCTTCAGTATAACGAGCCGGAGGTTTAGTCTTAGCACGGTTGATTTTGGAGTTTACTATTTCTTTTTTATCTCCCTTTTTTTGCCGGCTTAAGCTTTGTTCAGGTATTTTTTCTTCATTTAATTCCTCTTTTTCCATGGTATTAACTGTAACCGCCCTCCAGCCGCGATCTTTTACTACTTTTCCCCGGGAATAAAAGCTTTCTCCATTTACTTCAGTAATAATTGTAGTCTGATCGTACTTATAATCAGGATATAAAACAGCAATAAATCTTCTGACAATTAAGTCATGAATTTTTTTCTCGTTACTGTCTAATCCGGCTTGAGTATATGCTTGTTCAGTGGGAATAATAGCATGGTGATCGGTTACTTTGTTATTGTTCACAAAGCGCTTGCCCGGGCTCAGTTTAGTTTTTAGAAGCGGTTTAGCAAGTTCAGCATAAGGTCCTGCACTTATGGCCTTCAACCTAGCTGGTAGAGTGGCTACTATGTCAGTAGTAATATAACGGGAATCAGTCCGGGGATAGGTAACCAATTTATGTCTTTCATACAAGTCTTGTAATATGGAAAGCGTCTTTTTGGCAGAAAAAGCAAATCGCCGGTTAGCATCTCTTTGTAATTCAGTTAAATCGTACAGCAATGGTGCCGGTTCACTTTTGCCTTGGGTATTTATTTCAGTTATTATCCCGGTATGTCCTTTTATCTTTTCGGAAATTTCTAATACTTTGGCATGATCAAAGATTTTGCTGCCCTTTTTACTATTCCAATCTCCATAATAATCTTCAAAATAAACCCGGATTCTCCAATAGTCAACTGGTTTAAATTCATTTATTTCCTCTTCCCGTTTAATAATCATAGCCAGGGTAGGGGTCTGCACTCTTCCTGCATTCAGCTGGGCATTGTATTTGCAGGTTAATGCTCGGGTAATGTTAAGCCCTATTAACCAATCTGCTTCTGCCCGGCATACTGCAGCATCATATAAGTTATTATACAGCCTACCTTCTTTTAAATTTACGAAACCCTGTGCTATAGCCGCATCCGTCTGGGACGAAATCCATAACCGCTTAAAGGGTTTTCTCCAGTTGGCCTTGGCCATAATCCACCTGGCTACCAGTTCTCCTTCCCGCCCGGCATCGGTAGCAATAATCAGTTCCTTAATGTCACCTCGTTTCATGATACTCTTTATAACATTAAACTGGTGGCACGTTTTTTTCATTACTTTTATCTTCATCTTTTCCGGAAGCATAGGCAGATCTTCTATACACCACTGCTTCAACTTTTTATCATAATCATCAGGCTCAGCCAGGGTAACTAGATGCCCTAGTGCCCATGTTACCACGTATTGCGGTCCTTCAATATAGCCTTTGCTCTTTTTATTACATTTTAATACCCGGGCAATCTCCCGGGCGACACTGGGTTTTTCTGCCAGTACAAGTGATTTCATTATAAACGCTCCTGATTTTTTTATATTTTATGTTTGGTTCCACTGCCAAAGTAAGCTTCATTCTTCCCCCTAAGTGGTTTTATTATCTAAGCCAGCCAGAGACTAAAGTCTATTCTACGGATGCAGAAGTTCTAAATAATACAAAATACCTATTATGCAAAATTTTCAATTGTATATAAATTTTTCAATAGCACCAAAATACAATTCAATCTGCCTGAAAATTATATCATTATGATCTGCATCAGGAATAATAATAAAATCCTTTTGTTCTGTACCCAGGTTTTGCCATATTAATTTTCCTTCATTAAGAGGAACCAGGCTATCCCTTTCACCATGAATTATCAATGAAGGTGTTCGTATTCCGGTTATCATTTTCAGGCAATCCCTTTCCAGCTTATCTAAATCTATACCATATGCTGGTATGCCCAGGTGTTTAACCAGTCTGGTTACACTGGCAAAGCCACTTTCAATAATTAATCCTTTTATATAATCCGGATAATTATGAGTAAGCTCCAATGCTGAAATACTTCCTAGAGATCTGCCCATAATCCACAAGCTGGTTTGATGGTACTTTTTTACCAGCTCGTTTTTTATCGCATTAAAAATACTATGAGCATCTTTAATTAGATATTCGAAACCAGGGCTTCCGCTGCTGTTGCCATACCCCCGGTAATCAGCTACTGCCAAATTGAGTTTTCTAGCCAAATATAATGCCGCAATATAATCATAATCACTTACAACTTCCCCATTTCCATGAAAATATAATATCCAGGGCCAATTCTTATCTCCTTCATATAAGCGGCAGGTAATTGAAATATTTTTTTCTACCTGAACCAGAAAATCACAGGCATACTCTGGACTATCATTAAAGTCTCTGCGGGGGAAAAATAAAGAATTAACCAGCTCAGGCCTATCTAAAATAGAATAATCAGGCATTATTTTCCTCCTTCATAATAGTTACCCTTAGTTAAGTCCAGGGTTGTCATTATTATCCCATTCTTTAACTCTAATAACTCCCTTATTACTTTACCATGTTAATTCGGCTAGTTTATAAAAAAACCTCTCTATATTAAAATATCATAAAACAAATTCCATGAAATCACTTAAATTTTATTTAAATTATAAAATACAATAAAATAAACATATTAATAAATTTGTTATCCCCTGTTAAATGCAGGAATAAATAGCTTTGCATCGAATGCCATAAGCTATTAAGCACGGAGGACTTAACATGAAAAAACTTATCAGTATAGTATCTATATCCATATTAACTTTATTATTTACCCTTTTTATCTGCAGTAGTATTGCCCTGGCTGAAGAAAATCCTAAAAAACAGGTTATTATACTTGTCATGGACTATGTTGATGCAGCAGATATTCTTAATGCTGATACTCCTAATCTTGACACCCTAATAGAAAAAAGTGGAACCGGCTTGATGAATATTCGAGCAAAAAACGGTTATCCCTGTAGTTCGTATATGTCCCTGGCTGTAGGAAATAGGGTGGGAACTATATCTAATGCCGGACTTTCTTACAATAGTACAGAAATGATAAAAAAAATACCTAATTTATACCTAGACTTTATATATCCCCAGAAAAGCGGAAAATTGTATGCCCTTTTTACTGGAAGACCTTATCCTCCTGATGGGGTAGTTAATTTGTATACCGAATCTATCATAAAGAATGCCCGCAATTATAATCCTACTTATGAAATAGGCCAACTGGGTACAATAGCTCGAGATAATAATCTTACTATGGCTGTTTTAGGCAATGCTGATTCCACCCATTCCTTGAATAGGAATAGTGCTATACTTGCTATGGATGAGTTTGGGATTGTTCCTTGTGGAAATGTAGGCGAACAATTAATTGAAAAAGATTCAAAGAGTCTTGGTGGCGTTCGCAGTAATCATGAAGCACTGCTTGAAAATCTGGAAATAACACTGAGGCATTCAGATATTTTAATTATTGATTCAGGTGATACCAGCCGGGTTGAGGAAAACAGCCAAAACTGTGCCGATGAGGTTCTAGAAATGCACCGCAGGAATGCCCTAGAAAGAAATGATAGGCTTTTAGGAGAGATTATAAAGAGAATTGATATGGCACATACCATGCTGGCTATTATTACACCTAATACTCATAAGGAAATGCGCCTTAATAATAATTTTGGCTTAACTCCGGTAATTGTATATAAACCGGAAACCAGTAAAGGCCTATTGAGTTCAAATACTACCCGGCGTATGGGACTGGTAAGTAACGTCGACTTTTTGCCCACAGTCTTATCCTATTACGAATTCGATGATAAATTTAATAATGTTGGATTTACAACTGTTGAAACTGCCGATAACAGTTTAAAAACACTAAACCAAAAGCTTAACCTCTTTCAACAATTAAGGCAAAACAGGAATCCACTTCACTATCTTTTTATGGGTTTAGCTTTTATGACTATTGTTATAGGTTTTCTGATTTATATAGGACAAAGGCAAAAACTCCTGCCCTATATTAATTATCTAATTTTCAGTACCTTGAGTATTCCTATCATTTTTCTGTTTATAGGTTATACCGGGTATTTTTCAGTTATGGCAACCATATTAATAAGTCTTGCAGCTGCATTAACTACCGGCTTTTTGCTTGGATATATGATAAAGAACCCGGTTCATGTACTGACTCTGCTTACAGGAATCACAGCCCTTTTATTAACTATTGATTGTTTTCTGGGTTCATCGCTTATGCTGCTTTCCCCTCTCGGCTCTGACGCTATAGCCGGTGGAAGATACTATGGTATCGGGAATGATTATATGGGGGTTCTTATAGCAAGTTCGATTATATTTTTAGCTCTGCTTCTGGAGAAAATACCTGTGAAACCCCTGGCAAAAGCTCTGACCGCTGTTATACCTTTAATTATTGTAAGTATTGCTATAGGGCATCCTCAATATGGTGCCAATGTAGGCGGATTAATAACTGCGGTAGTCACTACAGGGGTTTTCTTCCTGGTAATGCTGGAAAGTAAAATAAGCTTGAAAAAGCTGGCTATAATAGGATTTGCCGCCATTCTAGGTGTTTTAATAGTCGCCCGGCTTGATGCAGTATTTAGTTCTAATCCTTCTCACGCAGGGAAAGCTATAAATAGTCTATTTATGGGCGGTCCGGAAATACTTACGGGAATTATAGCAACTAAGCTCTCTATACTCGGCAGCACTTTATACAATTCCAGTTGGAGTATAATCTTGCTAATATCGATTATTACCCTGATAGTATCATGGCTGAAGTCTCCCGTTGTTATGGCAAATATCTTAAAAGGGCAAAATAGCACCCGCAAAGCCATAATAATCTTGCTTATCAGTTCTATTACCGTTTTTTTATTTAATGATACCGGGGTGATTGCTTGTGCCCTCATAATCCTCTACTTGATATGCTGTATGTGGATAGATCTATATCCTGAGCAGTATCATCAACAAAGGCGGCGATAAACATGAAAATAAAGCTATCATTAGGCTTATTAATAATTTTGATATTCACATCTCTTCCCCTAACAGCTTTTGCAGGTACTTCCGATACTGATACTGCTGATAAAGTATTGATATATATGATAGATAAATTAAATATCGATGATATTGATCCTGAGCTGACCCCTAATATATGGTTTTTAAAAGAGAAAGGCGGCTTGGGACTGCTTAATCCGGTAACCAGCGGAGGCCGGACTTCCAAGAATATCTGCTGCACAATCTCGGCAGGAAAACATGCCGTTGCCAGTGATAAGGCCCAGCTTAATTTCAAAGCCGACGAAATAATAAATTCAGAAAAAGCGGCAGATATTTTTCATCGTAATACCGGTACCTCAATAGGTGAAAAAAACATTGCGATAAACAGCATTGAGGTAATTAAAAAAAATAACGACCGTTTAAATACCGGGAATCCTGGAAAACTGGGTGATGAAATCCAAAGAAGAGGATATCAGACAGTTGTTATCGGTAATTCTGATCGACCAGGTTATTATTCTCGTTTAGGGGCTCTAATTTTAATGAACAGTCAAGGTATTATTGATGATGGAACTGTTGGTAGAGAAGTACTTCAGATTGATGATACCACCGGCTTAAAATATCAAAGCGATTATTCTGCGATAATTGCCCAAACTCTCAGATTTAAAGACATTCCCGCTGTAGTTTTGATTGAGTTCGGCGATCTGAACCGTTTAGAATCTATGTATAACTTTTTTTCCCCGGCCAAGTACCAGTCGGAACGGAAAAAAACTCTTTCTCAAATAGACAATTGTATCGGTGAACTACAAAAAAAAGCAGCCGCTGAAGAGACTTGTATTTACCTTATCACACCTTCCCCTTCAAGAACTGCAGTAACAAATGATGAATTGCTCCTTCCTATTATAGTTGTAAAGCCTGGTATTAAAGGTACTCTTACCAGCTTTTCTACCCACCGGGAAGGGGTAGTTTCCACTATTAATATCAAAAATTCTATCCTGAGTTGCCTTGACCATGAAATTAATCAGGAAATAGCAGCGGCTAAAGCCACAAAATCATTAGCAGAGCTTAAAGATCTAAATAAAAAAGCAGGTTTTAATCATTCCAATCAAACCTGGATAATATCCATTTATATTTTCCTGGTTTTAGCCTTATTATTACTAGTTTCATTACAGTACATTTTTAAAAAAAGTAATAATTTTACTCCGGTGATTATTACATTTATTTCTGCTCTGCCTTTAAGTCTTTTAATCATGTCTAAAACAGTCGTTTATAATCCCAGTCTATTTATAATTGAATCGCTGTTTATTAATTTATTAATAGTTGTGATCAGCTGGGTCATTACCAGAATAATCAAGACTAATCCTCTTTTGCCCGTTTTGTTATTAAGTATAGGGGTAATTAGTATAGATTTAACTGCAAATGCCGGATTAATTGAAAATTCTATAATGAGTTACCAGTTAATAAGTGGTATACGCTATTATGGGCTGGGAAATGAATATATGGGAGTCCTGCTTGGAACAGCCATTTGTTTCTCCGCTTTGCTATTACAGAATTCGGCTGCTTATACCAGACAAATTTTTATTATCATCCTATTCTGTTTGGTTGCCTTTTTAACAGCTTATCCTTTATTTGGTAGTAATGTGGGCGGAGCTATTACTGCCAGCCTGGGCCTGGGTTATACCTTTTTGCGATTTAAAGAACACACTATCGATATTAAAAAGGTATTCCTATTAATTTTGGGTACTGCAATTTTTATCAGCATAATAGTATTTATTGACATAAACCAGCCTGTAGAACTACAATCACATCTGGGTAAAAATATTTCTCTAATAATCAGCGGAGGAATCGGAGAAATATTTAATATTATAATCAGAAAACTGCAGATGCATTTAGGACTAATTAATTATCATTTTGGCGGATGGATACTGCTATTAACAATTTTTATTTTTACCTATCTCTTATTTAGCCCCAAAAACTGGTTTTATACACTAAATATCTACTCTCCAAAAGTATATGCCGGGTTACAGGGAATATTATTAACCGCTTTTATAGCTATTCTTTTTAATGATTCAGGAATTGTTGCGGCAGCAGTTTTATTTCTCTATTTTGTTATCCTGTTGCTCCAAAGCCTAATTAAAATACCATAAAAATAGACTGGGTATTCTGTTTTCATAATCATAAGCCAGGAATTTGAATACTGTTACTCTAAGGGTGCTGAAAGAGCTTAAATTTCTTTATTAACACTTAGCATGAGATGTTAGACGTTTTGAATTATGTAAAACTTCCACCGGTTAAAACTTTCAGACATTTCTCTACCAATACTAGACCATATTCCTGATTTAATTTTAATTTCATGCTGTATATGAAGTATACGGCTATAATTTCCTGATAATGCAAGTTCAGCGTGTAAGACATCTATTCAGCTAATCAAACACCCAATATACCGTCAATTGTTTATTTGATTTTAAAAACTAAACTGATATATACTTATATCAGGAACAGTAAACAATTATATATATACCTTGTCATATCGCTGAGTCCTCAGTTGATAACTGGGGAGCGGGGGACCCAAATTTATTGGGGTGAATCTGGATTTTACCAGTAGGGTTATTCCTGGCCCGAATCCGTCAGCTAACCTCGTAAGCGTAAGGGAGACCAGGTTGGACTATTCGACCAAAGGCTTCTCTTTGGTTCTTTCATTTCAGAGAAAAGCAACCTCATCCCATTAATATCTTCACCTGTAATACCAGGTATTTTAACTATGCTTTCGTACTGACCACACCAAAAAAAATAATGTGAAAAGTTGGTCTCTTGAATATCTCCAAGGTTTTAAACTGTAATTATTTTATCTTAATGCAGCCTAGCTGTTTGCGTTCCAAAATAATAAATGGGAGTGATCATTTATTGATAATAACTTGAGTACTCAGCAGTTTTATCTACGGGTGCCAGTTGAAGAAGATGGTATAGGTATTTGGGAGTTAGTCAAAAGCACTAAAGTTCTAGATCTTAATTCACCATACTCTTATCTCATGCTGTGCAAGTATTTCAGCGATACCTGTGTAGTAACAGAGATGGATAACAAAATTGTTGGTTTTATTTCAGGATTTCGTTCGCCTGCTGATCCCACAGTACTTTTTATATGGCAGGTGGCAGTAGACAAAAGCACCCTTCGCCGTGGGCTGGGACTTACAATGTTGAAACATCTGGTAAAAAGAAACTCCAATAACCCGGTTCATTATCTGGAGATAACCGTCAATCCCTCTAATGAAGCTGCTTATAAACTGTACCGGAAATTGGCGTTAGAGTTAGATACATCTATTGAAGAAATTGAGTGTTTTCCATCACACTTGTTTCCAGGTGGGCAGCATGAAAAAGAAATTTTGCTGCGTATAGGCCCACTACAATAGTTATATTTTAAAGATAATTTTATTTGCTTATATTAATAAGGAGGTTCATATGAACAACAGTTTAACCGTTTTTAATAAATTAGAATCCGAAGTTCGTAGTTATTGCCGCAGTTTCCCAACTGTTTTTACCTGGGCTAAAGGTTCTAAATTAGAAGATATCAATGGAAATGAATATATTGATTTTTTTTCCGGAGCAGGAGCTTTAAATTACGGGCACAATCATCCTAAAATGAAAAATAAACTGGTAGAATACATTGCTTCTGACAATATTGTTCACGGCCTGGATATGGCAACCCAGGCAAAAAAGGATTTTCTCCTGAAATTTAGAGAAGTTATTCTTACACCGCGAAAAATGAATTATAAAATCATGTTCCCGGGTCCTACCGGAA